>JAEORJ010000253.1 GCA_016840945.1 Candidatus Gerdarchaeota archaeon | reverse complement strand
GGATTCCACAAATATATAACGTTAGTAATATGATAAAAAGTATAAGTCCAAATACTAAAATTGTTTCTACGGTATTAACAGTTTCAGATGGTTTGCCTGTTTTTGAAGAATTACTAACAAATACTACTCTTAGCTTAGATGCAGTAGGGGTGGTATTTTATCCCGTGTATTTTGGATGGCGCCTTAATAAATTAAGAGAATTTGCTGAATTATATGGGTCTGTTACAACTTCCAAAGATTTTTGGATTAGTGAAATTGGTATGGAAACCTTGAATTTTGGTGAAGATGCACAAGCGAAATTCATAGCTAAAATGCTTAGCTTAGCTTCTAATCCAAACGAATTCAATGTATCTGGTATAGCAATTCATAGCTTAAAAGATAATTGGGGTTACACACTTGACAGGGGATTGGTCTCCCATTTTGGATTGGTTTACTATAATGATGGAAAGAAGAAAGCATTTGATGCAGTGTCATATGCATTTGGTAAGATTATTAGCGTCTTATAGAAAATTACTAAAAAATTCTAAAAAATAGCTAAAAAATTACTTGTAAAGTAATCTAATTTCGAAGAAATTTATAAGAGAAGAGTGAGAAAAATAATTAAATAAGTAAATAATAGCTAGAATGTAGTGCTCAACCCCGGAGGGGTACAAAAAAATGAGTTTCCGAGAAAGAAGATACAAAACTTCAACTGATAAAGATATTAAGATTAGATTATTAGATTGGACAGATCTTAATGGAATAACCAAATTCCATGGAGAATTATACGATTCCAATTATTTTGACTCTCCACCTAATACCACTCTAGAGGTTCGATATGTTTTGCGAAACCTTGAAGCTAGAGAATTAGCTGGCGGGTTGAGTTTAATAGCTGAACATGAAAAAGAGATTATAGCTGAAGCTACTTTAGAAACAAGTATTTTTGGAATACCGGTTCAAAAACATATAGGAAAAATCTGGATCGTCATTTTACCAGAATGGCGCCGTTTAGGTATTGGTACTGAACTTATAACAGCATTGGAACATTTCGCTATTCGCAATGGAATTCTTACTTTATGGACGCATTTTGAAAGAGATTGTGAAGCTGAAGAAAAATTCTATTGTGAAAAGCATCAATATGTAAAAACTGGTCTTATAAAGAAAGCTCTTATGCGCCAAAATAAGCCAAAAGATCATTTAATTGTTCAAAAAGAACTTCCTAGAGGCGGAATTTAATTATTATACTTAAATTCCAAATTTTTTCTTTCCCTATTTTTTTATAATTTACAATTTAAATTTATTTTTCAAGTCTCAATCTTTTGATTGCTATCGTAACAATTAAGAATGGCTTGATAACATTCTCAATTAAATTTCTTAAAGAAGTGAATGTTATATGAATGATGATAAAAGTAAACCAAAAATTGCAGTTGTAACATTAATTCAAGAAGGAGCTGTTAAAGTCGGTGGCGAACATGCTATGCTATTTCCTTATGTAGAACAGATAATTAATGCTGCTGATAAGGTGAAAGAGAAAATAACAATTATACCTTACGTAATCACTCCTAGACCAAAGAAAATGGTAGTTCTCCCCCAAGTTGAAGAGCTTAAAACCAAAATGGCTGAAACAAATAATGGTGAAATGATTCTAGTATCTAATGGTGCTGCAGGTCCATATGCAAATCCATGGAATTGGGAAAAATATGGGCATGAAGCTAACAAAGAAATAGTGAAATTAGCTAAAAAAGAGCAATTAAATGGTATAATAATTATGGCTCATGGATTTGCTAGTATACCAGCAATTCTTGATTTAGAAACATCCAAAGAAAATGGTGAATATGGAGAAATTCCAATATTAGATTATTACGTAACTCATTCCACCTTTGATGAACATAAAGACAATCGTTCACAAAGGAAAATACTTGAGAGGGAAGTTCACCATCATGCAAAAATGATTGCTATTAGTCCATATATGGCTCAACATCTCGAGTCAATCAAAATGATTGAGGATAGTAAAAATACCATTCCGTTATATAATGCTTTACCAGAAAAAGGTTGGTTTTCAAACAAAGTACCTAAGGAATTAACTCTAGAAATGATTCAAGAAAGGAATTCTAAAATCAATAAAGGACCATTTTATGGAGTAAAACTTCCAATTGAAGATATTATAGAAGGTAAGAAAGAGCTTGTATTATATTTTGGACGAGCACAAAAATATGTTAAAGGTACAGATGCTGTTATTGCTTGCGCGAAGAATGATCCTAAACGACATTATATGCTAATTTGTAGTGGTTCTAATGATGAATTAAAATGGCATAAGGATTTAATAAAAGGAGCACAAAATATCACTTTAGCATGGGAACATAATTCAAAATTAGTTTTAGGAATGGTACAATTGTCTGAAAATAATGATATAGCAAGAATCTATTCACTATTCCTTTCAAGAAGAGAACCTATGGGTCTTGTAAGCCGAGAAGTAGTCTTGATGCAAGATAATGGTTCCGTTTTACCCATTGTTTCAGATGGTTGTGGTTTTGAAGATGTTTGGCAGAAAGCTTTTAGCTTCCTTGTAACAAACCCCTCTTCTTGTGAAGATGTTCAAAATAAAAGAGAATTTTCAAAACTTGATCATGGAAGTGATATCTTCATACATGATAATTGCATACAACAGACAATAGCTGCGTTAAATAATCTTAGTAAATTATCAATCAAAGAAATACGTGAAAGAGTCAATAATTACAAAGAAGCTGTAAAGAAACACTACTCACAAGATCGATATTTGGTTTTTTACTTGCAAGCAACAGCTAAATTACTACCAAATCAAAAAGAATTCGTTGAAAAGAAGATTGATGAGAATAATTTAACTAAAATAGACAATGTATAAAGTAGCTTGAAAAAACTACTTTACTTCTTTTTATCTATCCTTATCAATTTGCTTATACGCATAACTTTATTTTTATCTGAAAAGATATTCAGCACTAAAACTATGGTTCCCGATAGATCATTTCGATATAGTTTATCTTGAGTAGATTTTATAATAATCTTGCTGAGTGTACGAAAAATGAAACGACTGGAGAAGAAAAATAGTGTTGAGGTTAAAGAAAAAATAAAAGACACTCCAGATAAATTAACTGATGAAAAGCTTCGTAATGAAATGGAACAATTAAATCAAGAACTATTGGAAAGTGAAAAAATCCGTCTTGGTCTATTTGAATTAACTAATGATGCTATTTTTATACTTGATTTAGATGGAACTTATAGGGATGTGAACCAAAAAGCAGCTGAAATCTTGGGTTATAATCGGCATGATATGATTGGTAAGTCAATGATTGAATTTGTTGTTGAAGATGAAAAAGAAAACTCTAAATCTAGATTAAAAGATTTGATTGATGGACGCATCCTGCCTATATATCGAAGGAAGTTCAAACGTAGAGATGGCTCAGTATTCATTGCTGAAATAAATGCTGCTGTTGTTCAAGATACAAATGGTGCACCTGAATATATTCAAAGTGCTGTTCGTGACATTAGTGAAAGAGTAGAAGCTGAAGAAGCATTAAAGAGAGAGCGTTTAGCTTATCACCTAATAGCAGAGGTTACAATATATTCACAAAATTTAGCTGAATTATCATTAAGGTTAATTGAGGGGTTGGCTTCAATACTAGATTTTGATGCCGCAACATTTCGATTATATGACGCTGAAACACGAATGTTAATACCTGTTGCACAAATAAATTTCTTAACTAATGATTATAAGGTTCATGTGGAACCACAATCAATAGATGATTTAGATTACCTTTTCTCTTTTGTAGCTAAAAATAAACGTGCTGTTGTAGCACCAAATTTTGAAGATAGAGCTATAATGGCACCTTATCAAGAAAAAATGAAGGAAATGGGTATTTATTCCATTCTAACTTGGCCTATACTCGATGGTTCGAATGAAATCCTAGGAGTATTACAATTAGTATCTTATAAACCTAAAGAAGTTCCAAAAGAGGATATGATTTTTTTTGAAACAATGGCTAGAATGTTTACTGTAGCGTTAGAAAGAAAAAGAGCTGAAGAAGCATTAAAAGAAAGTGAAGAAAAATATCGTTCATTTGCTTATAATTTCCAAGGAATCGCCTTTAGAGCTAAACCTGACTGGATACCTATTTTTTATAATGGTGCAGTTAAAGAGATAACAGGTTATACTGAAACTGAATTATTAGCAGAAAAACCACGTTGCAGTGATATAATTCATCCTGATGATAAAGAAATGGTATCTAGGTATGAAAAGGAGCTTATAACAAAACCAAATAATATTTATGAAATACAATATCGTATACTTCGAAAAGATGGGCAAATTAAATGGCTAAATGAGATATGTCAAAATGTTTGTGATGAAAAAAGCGATCCTCAATATATTCAAGGAGCTATTTACGATATATCTGAGCGTAAAAGAACAGAAACACTTCAGGCTATTCTAAAAGATTTAGCTATTGCATTAAGCTCAACTAGTTTTATATCAAACGCTATGACAGTTGTTCTAGAATCTGTTATTAATATGGAAGTTGTGGAATGTGGATCGATATTTTTAATTGATAAAGAATCTGGATTTCTTAACCCTATAATAAATAGGGGATTTACAGATGAATTTCTAGAAAAAATATCATTTTATTCAACAGAATCACCTTTCACAAAAGCGATATTAACTGGAAAATCAAATTATTGTGATTATAATGAAATAGTCTCATCTCCCTTCCAAACTATAATACAAGATGAAGAAGGGTTACATGCATTAGCTGTTATACCCGTTTTATCAGAAGGACATATAGAAGCAATACTATGTTTGGGCTCAAGAAAGTCTGATACTATCCCTATGAATACTAGAAATGCTTTGGAAATGATTGCCGTACAAATCGCTGGTTCAATTTCCCGTATAGGTGCTGAGGAAGCACTTCGCGAAAGCAATAAGAAATACAAGACTTTTGTTGAGAATTTCCAAGGAATAGCTTACCGTATGACTACAGATGGAAAACCTGTATTCTTAGATGGCGCTGTTGAAGAAATTACTGGTTTTACTGTTAATGAACTGATATTAGAAAATGATCCTCGAAAAGTATTGACTCACCCTTACGACATTGATGATTTAAAGAAAGCCATTGAGAGATCATTAACTACACATGAAGCAAGCAAATTTGAATATAGGATAATTACAAAAGATGGTCAAATCAGATGGGTTCAAGATATTTGGCAAGCGCTTCTTAATGATCAAGGAAATATTATAGGAATACAAGGTTCAATCCATAACATAACTGATCGTAAAATTGCTCAAAATGAAATTGAAACACTATATCAGGATTTAGAACAAAGAGTAGAAGAACGAACTGAACAATTAACTGCAATGAATAAAGAATTAACAGCCTTTTCTTATTCTGTATCACATGACTTGCGGACACCTTTAAGACATATAGGAGGATTTGCTGATCTTTTACAAAAACGAGTAAGTCAGAATTCCAATGTGGATGAACGGATTTTAAGTTATACTCAAAAAATACTTTCATCTGTAGAAGAGATGAATAAACTCATTGATGGTTTATTGACTTTCTCAAGAATGAGTAGAGTTGAAATGGTTAATATCAAGATAAACCTAAATGAATTAATTCAAGATGTTCTAAATGATTTCCAAGTGGAACTAGAAAATAGGCAAGTTGATATTGGTGTTAATTTTTTACCTGATGTTCAAGGGGATCCTTCATTATTACGATTAGTTTTAGTTAATTTGATAACCAATGCTTTGAAATTTACAAAAACTCGCGATATAACTGAAATAACTATTGGTACTAAACCATCTAAAGAACAAGATAAGATAACAATTTACATTAGTGATAACGGAGTTGGCTTTGATATGCAATATTATGACAAATTGTTCGGAGTATTTCAAAGGCTACATAAATCGGAAGAATTCGAAGGAACGGGGATAGGTCTTGCTACAGTTCAAAGAGTTATAAGAAGAATGGGGGGAACAATTTGGGCTGAAGGTGAGGTTGATAAAGGAGCTACTTTTTATTTCTCAATACCAGTTGCTGCTGAAGAAAAAAATAGTGAAGAAAGTACTGAATAAAATCTTATTTTACAATCTTTTCTTCCAATGAACTAACAACTCTGAAAATAGCTTCTCATCATCATTTTTTTCAATATTGGTAAATAGTTCAACAATAGCATCATAAATTAATGAGATATTTCTTACAGATTTAGGGTAGCTCATAACAAAATCAAGAAGTGGAAAATGATGTTCACTAATTTCATTAGTGGCATCAATTAACATTTGATAAAGACCATTAGGAGTTGGTAATTCATCCACCCATTCAATAGCTATTTTGTCAGTAGCGGGTTCTTCTTCATTTGATATCATATAGGAAACTATAGCAATATAATTCAATGCTTTATTACAATGCTCATAACATTTTTTGTGATTTAATCCACGTTTAGCTTCATCAGCTTTATCATAATATAATAATGCTTTTCCTACAAGTGCTGATACTTTATTCGGTTCTATTATCATAAAATCATCTCAGTTGTAAACAACAAGTAAATCTCGAATTCTATCTAATACTAGATTCTTTGAAGATAAAAACTATTTT
>JAEORJ010000026.1 GCA_016840945.1 Candidatus Gerdarchaeota archaeon | reverse complement strand
TTTCGTTACAGTTGAGCCAGCTGCTACAATAATACCATCAGCTAATCTAACACCTGCAGTAATAACACTGTTTCCTCCGATCCAAATATCATTCCCAAGTATTATATCTTTTTCTACTCTCTCCTGGTAAGTCATAGGTCCTTTACCTAGCTCATATCCGTGATTTGATGCATGAAGCTGTACACCAGGACCTATCAATACATTATCACCTATAACGATTCTAGATGTTTTACCAGCCCATATAAAACAATTTGCCGTTATACGAGTATCAAAACCAAGAGATACATTTTTTGCATTACGTATTGAAGTGGTAGAGTGAATCCTATAAATACCTTTTGTCGTAATATCAAGTTTCCAATACACATGCTCAAAAATATAATATGCTAAAGATGAAAATAAAGATTTAAAAAAATGAAAAGAGAAAAAAGACTTTGAAACTATTATCAATTTTTCCTTAGTACTCAACTGTGTTTGCTCTACCAATCTCATAGCTTCATTCTCTGAACTTTTAGAAAACACTTTTTCCTCCTTCACATTATTACGAGGTTTTTTTAATTTTTCTCATCTCATTATACATTAATCTAGGCATATAATATAACTGTCTTATAAGCCTTGGAAATGATTTTTTAGGATCTTTTAAAGTTCGATATAACCATTCTAATTTCATTTTTCTAATTAGGATAGGTGCCCTTTTTAGTTTCTTATCGCCATAAAAAGTAAATGCTGCTCCAACACCAATCAGAACACCTTTATCAATATATGGCAATAATCTAGACATAAACTCTTCTTGTTTAGGGGCACCGAGAGATACCCAAACAATATCAACATCACTTTTATTAACCATCTCAGCTATTGCTTTATAATCAAACTTATCGAGAGGTACAAAAGGTGGTGAATAAAATGGCATATCTGAAATTTTAGGATCAAACTTTATCAAATTTTGTTTCAATGACTTCAATACTTCTTCTGTTGAACCTAAGAAAAAGGATTTATATTTCCGTTTACTTAGATAATGTATGAAAAAATCTGGACCAGGGTATGAGGAAACGCGTTCATTATTTAATTTATTATAACATAATGCTACTAGTGAACCATCACATAAATTAAATCCGGAACTATTAACTATTTTTTGATATTCAGGATTATTATTTGCTACTGTAATAGTATTTGCATTTACCACACAAATATACTCTACTTGATTTGTTGTAATATACAATTCCATTGCTTTTTCAATTTTTTCTTTATCAAATAGAAAGTCGATACCTAAAAAATTTCTCATTATTCCCTCTCTTCTATGAATAATTTTTCATCTTCATTTAATTCTAAATAAGTACATATCACATATTTTTGACTATTTCTCATTCATGTATTAAACTGTGAAATCCCAACAAAAACAGAGAAAAATACTAAATTAATTCTACAACTTAAGAAAAATATTGTGAACTACAAAATCTCGAATATACTTTTTAAGGTTGCATTACTATTCTCCTGATAAGACTTATAATATAATAATTCTTTCTTAAATAAATCTTCCCTATTCTCAATATTAGTTAAATGATTAATATTCTTAGCAAATATCTCAGAGTTATCTGAAGAGGGTATGAAATTTAATCCATCATATCCACGCTTGGCAAATGTTGTCATTACAATTGGTATACCATACGAAAGAGCTTCGAGAACTTTAATATTTATTCCGGAACCAGTACGAATAGGTATAATAACGATGTCAGAACTTAGATAATATTCTTCTATTGAAGGTACGTTACTATGTAAAGTTACATTTGAAAAAGTATTTACTTTTTTAATTAACTTTTTACTTGGATCACGACCAACAATATCAAAATGATATAAATAGTTATTTTTCAATAATGGCCAGATTTCATCAAGAAACCATTCTATAGCATCAATATTAGGATACCAATCCAAACTACCAACAAATAGTAGCTTGATTTCCTTGTTATTGTTTTGTGGTTTATAAGTACTATGTTCAAAGTCTATTAACAATTTATCCATTAAAAAATATTTATTAGGTTCTCTCTGTGAAGTATCCGGAAAATCATTATGATTTAAATATATAATTCTATCCATGCTTTCATGGTTAAAGTTAATATATTTAATATTATGCTCTATTTGCTTTCGAATGAGACTTTTAATTAAGGGGTTTCTGAATTTTTTTATTCTACCTTTCATCACATTTGCTTCATTGTTATGTTCTATTAAAATATTTATAAATTTGTTTGTTGTAAAAAATGAAGAAGATCGTTCATGATCC
>JAEORJ010000252.1 GCA_016840945.1 Candidatus Gerdarchaeota archaeon | reverse complement strand
CTTCTAAAGACTCCAATATTTATTGATAATAAAAGTTGTTTTATACTAAGTGTATCGTACCAACTCTTATTATATGAAAAATTAAATTCGATTCTAGGGTTTTCATAATAATAATCATAGTTTGTATTACCTTCATAGTTTTTAAAACCAAGGATAGTAATTCTGTTACTATCGAAACATGTATCGAAATCTTCAGAAACATAAGTCAATCTGTATCGAAAATTACTGATAAATTGTGGATATTTTGATATTATAGTTGGTTGAAATAAACTTAACCAACTTAATAAACCAAAAAACCACCCTGTAGCATATATATTTGCATAGCATTCAGTAATTTCATCATAAACAATTGCTTCTTTGGGAGTTAAGTGAATAATCGTATCACCCATTATAATACCTCCTTAGTTATATCTTTAAAAAATAAATCTAAGCCATAACTAGCAATTCTGCAAAAAACTTCATAACTAGTACTACCATCTCCTTGCACTAATACTGGTATTGGTATTTCTTTAATTGAATCAGTTGTATTTGATATTGCGTAATCTTGTATATGATTTCCTCCAATGAATGTTTGGAAAATAACATGATTATTTCTTCGAATTAAGAAATTAAATGTGAGAAACAACATTTTCCCATTTTCAATTATATCTGTCTTGAATTTTATAACTTCTTGCTTCCAATAATCACCTAAAGTATCAATTCCTTCAAAGTTATGTCGTACATAAAATGACATTGAGTCACTAAATACATTTCGTAACTCATGTAAATCATAGCGAAATCTGCCATTATATACCATCGTATAAGAAATAGGAATACCTGTAAAAACCAAAGTTTTAGAAAAACCTGGTAAACTCATAATAATCATCCTCAGAATATTAGCCTTGTTTTATCTCCTTTTGTTTTTCTTTTATTAATTTGAAAACTTGTTCAGACTCATCAAGTATCAATTTACCAAGAGGATCTTTCTTCATGTATTCTTCAAGCTTACTTTGACCATCTTTGGCTTCTTTAGCAGAAACTTTGATTATTAATCCAGGATTTTCTTTCATGAATTTTTCAAGTTTTTCTTTGGTAATTTTACCTTTCTTAAGCACAGTTAGTTTCTTATATGATTCGTCATATTCAATATCAATCTTTATTGGATTTTTTTGTTTTCCTCCAGTCATTTTATTCACATCTATTTTATTTTATATAAAACGACCAATAACTGGTTATAACTACTAACTCTAACGATTTGGAAGAATTAATCGACTATTCCTTTTGATAATCAAATTTAAAGTGGTTTGCTAGAAAAGTTAACCCTCCCAATTTACTAGAAGCTACGAGATTTATATATTTTGTCCCGAGACAAATCCGACATAAATAATTTTAATAATTCAATTATTAATTAGATTGAAAAATGCTTGAAAGGAAGCTTTTATTTAATATTAAGTAAATGTTAGCTTGTAACCCTTAGGAGATTTGGTTATGTCAAAGAAAATTGAAGCACCAAGAACCATCAAAGTTGGTGAAGAACGTTTTAGATTGATAAGCAGAGGATTATCTAAACAAGATGCTGAGAAGAAAGCTGAATGGCATAGATACAAAGGTAAGAAAGTTCGTACAAGACAATATGGCGATAAATACTATAATTACGCCAAAAATAAGTAGTATGTTAAACATCAATCTGATGAATCATTCTAATAAAAAAAGAAAGAGAAAACTGATTATCGGCTCTTCTTTCTTATAATAACAAATACACTTACAGCAATTCCTAATGAACACACTAATGATATTGGTAAGGTAGGAGTTGGATTTTCTGTTGGCGTATTAAAGGTTGTTCCATTTGAATAATCTTGATAGTACTCATTTGCTCCTGTATTAACTATTGTTTGCACTTGAATATAATAAGGATCATCTGTTCCTGGTATTTGAACAAAGATTGGTATCGGCATTATGATTTGTTCTCCACTTATTGTAATGCTACTTTGAATCTCAGAAGAAGCTACTTCATGCCCTGTACTATTATGTAGAAATGTTGCCATAACATTATTTCCCATACCAAATATTCCAGTGGTAGAATTGAAACCTGCATATTGTGTCCAATAAATAGTTAGATAATGGATGTGGTTAGCGTCATCTATTGGCACTGCT
>JAEORJ010000025.1 GCA_016840945.1 Candidatus Gerdarchaeota archaeon | reverse complement strand
TTCATTAGTGATGAATCAGTATTATGGAAACATCCTGATGGAAAATAACTCTTTTTTCTTTACAAAGGAAAATTGAAAGTTCAAACAATGATTTCTAACTAGGAATTCTTAATACTAACCTGAGAGGGTAATAGGGTATAGGATTACTGAGGTAAATCCAATGACTCCCAATTACTTGGAAATCTATAGCAAAGAGTATAATGGCTTATCCGATTATTATTTGCCAATTTTTGAACTAATCAATACTAACTATCACCCTCAAAATGTGCTTTATCCCGGTTCGTATTGCCATATTACTCCCTCACTCTTTTACCCTCGAGTTGTGTATGTCGATAATTTCAAAAAGATCAAGCAATTCTTTCACGACAAGGATGTGTTGGCTTTTGTTCAAGAAAATAAGATCTATGAGCAGGAAGCAAACATCAAGTTCCTTTTCACTGATTATCGGAGTAGTATTGATGAGCCAACTGCATCTTTTGACTTGTTGATATCATTAAATGCTGGATTAATTTCACAAGCCTGTAAGAACTATCTGAAGAAAGGAGCACTTTTTTTAGTTAATGATGAACACTATGATGCTCGAACGGCCTTCGTTGATAATTATTTTCAATTCATAGCAGTCTATAATAAAGCGAGTAAGAGCTTTAATTTTTCAGAAAGTAATTTGCAGAACTACTTCAAATTATCTAATGGTCTCGAGATGACCCAAGAAATGATCGATACTTCACTTACCAAATCTCCTTCTAAAGATCCCTATAAACCTAAAATTACGGCGGTTTTTTATCTCTTCGCTAAGAAATAACCATTTTTTCTATGATTACCCCCTTCCTCATAATGGCCTAATAATTCAATAAGAATTCCAACGAAGTATTTTATTGTGCTGATTGCCCTGAAAATGTGCCACTTCTTTGAGTGACTTCCCATTTCATAGGATAATTAAGTAATTCTTCTAATTGGCTTAGCACTCTAATAATGTTGATTAGATTCAAGAAAAAGAATTTGTAGATGAGAAGATTCAATGCTAATCTTGGTTTTTCTTTTGTATCTATCATTATGGCATACATTGTGACAATTAGTTCTAGAAGCAAGACAACTAAGAAACAAATTATGTAAATTATCAGCATTCCTTGAAATTGAGATGTTTCAGCTATCGCTTTAGATAGTAGTGGTCCAGCATGACCAGGTGGTACATCTGTTGCTTGGTATAAAGCAAACACGGACAAGGGATTTAACATTAACACAAATAACCACAGAAAAATGAAGATGGAAAGCCAAGAGAGAATGACCTCATTGAAAAAGATCCTAGGAAATAAAAATAAATCCTTAGCATGTTTTTTCATCACTTGGATCTGCCCTCTATACCAACGATACCGTTGTTTACCTAAATCTAGCATAGTGGTTGGTGCTTCAGTATACCCTATTGCTTCCCTGGCATATTTTATTTTATAGCCGGCCTTTAAAATACTTATAGTTAAATCAGCATCTTCTGCAAAAGTATCTCCCGAATACATCCCCACTTCTTCTATAACTGCCTTTCTAAACGCGCCTAATGGTCCTGGGACAATTGTTATTCTCCCAAAAGTTGCTTCACTTCTCCTTTGAAGATTAATATCCATTACATACTCAAGTGCTTGTAATTTCGTGATCATTTTTCCTCTATTCTCTACTTTTATATTTCCAGCTACTGCTGCGATTTGTTTATCAGTAAAATAGGGGATCAAATATTCGATAGCCTTTTCTCCTAGAATAGTATCGGCATCTATACAAACTATTATTTCCCCCTTTGCTTCCTCGACACCTTTGTTCAAGGCGCTCCATTTCCCACCATTAATTTTAGATATCACTTTAATAGGTGCTTTTCTAGCAATTTTTCTTATTATTTTAAGGGTATCATCTTTGGAACCATCATCAACAACAATTATTTCTTTTGGTGTATAGGTAAGCTGTAAGAGAGAAGTAATGGTTTTTTCAATCACCTTCGCTTCATTATAGGCAGGTACTACAAGAGAAACCAAAGGATTATACTCAGTTCTTTTTTGTTTACCTCTATAGATAATTGAGAGGAAAATATTGGTGATAGTTTTAAAACCTAAAAGAGCTAATGAAATCATCAATATAATGAAGGAGACTATATACAAGAGATCTTCTTTGAAAAGTGCTAGCATTAATTGGACAACAATTAAAATCACAATTAAAATTATTACCAGACTAACAGCTGATATCTTTTTTTTGGGATTGGGTGAAGAAAATTTCCTTCTTGCTATTGAATACCAAAAAAGGGCAATAATTATACTTAAAACTGATACCATTGCAAAAATATAAGCTATCCAGTAAAGTGTAGAATATAACGTAGGGTTATTATTGAATAATTGGCTTAGCTCCTCAAAAACCATAAGTGTTGCACCTCTGGCAATAATTATTAACACTATTTTTACAATTCAGCTTTTCATGTCAGTATAATTTTCATCTAATTGATTAAAGGTACCACGTATGATTTAAGCAAAGAGGAACAATGGTTATGTTATCGTTTCTGCAAGGTTTTTGTCGGTTCATTAAATGAATAATAGTCTATCTTAATTTTTAGCCCATACATTCTGATCATTTTTTAACATGTGGTTTTGCTTTTCAAACCTTAATATCACTAAGCTTGAGAATTATGATAAAAAGAAAAGAAATAGAAGAATCTTGCACCTACTTCTTAAAGGGTTAGTAGATCAGTTCAGTAATCACTGTAAAAAGTGATCGATACATATTCTTGATTTTTGGAAAGTGAATTGATATTATAGTAAGAGCAGTAGTAGTAAAGTTATGATTATACCGATATTTACCAATGAAGAAATCACTAATCCAATTAATAATGGCTTTTTGATATCATCAGCTGACATAGTTTTGAATTCTGTTGTACTGAGAAAAGACCGCATCTGCAGACATAATTCCTTCTGATTTTGAAGGTCATTCATTCCCAAATCTTGTTTGATGATGAAGTGCTGGCTATATGGAAAGATAACAGCGTTTTCTGGCTTTAGCGGATCAATTATACTACTCAAATAGGAATTTGCCTTGATATCAACATTTTCTAATGGTATTTTTACTGCTTCTTTCATCATGTTTTGGTCAAATATTAAACTGAAAAACTCTGAGGTTTCACCTTTTACCTCACCACCATAATCGACAGAGAGATTTCCTTCAATCCATAGATTTTCATCTAATCTCATTGTTTTACCTTTTTTAATATCAACTGATAAGGCCAATTCTTTATCACTCTTGTTATTCCTAATATCGACCAGTAACTCACCAAAAGGTGTAGTTGTAAATAAGGCCTGATCAGCAGAATACCCACTAAACCCATTCTTGGGATCATAGCTATTAGTATTCGTTTCATAATCAACGATGACCCAGGATATCAAACCCGATATTTTGTTTCGAGCAATAATGTAGAACTCAGCTCGTACACCATTGAAAGCCGAAGTTCGGGCAGAGAAAACACCTGCAATAGCCATGGGATATTTTTCATCTCCTTTAAATAATGACGTTTCTATTAATTCATATCCCTCAGGAAGCATTTCCTTAGCAGCGGGGATATTGTTTATTTTATACGAGAGGAAGAAACAGTAGGGGTCGACTATGAATCCCATGTAGGGAACTCTTTTTTTACCACTGTTCATAAATGCACGCTGAATTTTCTTGGGCATTTTACTATTTAGATCACTGAAAAAACTAATGCCAGTTACATCACGTGGTTTTACCAGTGATTCTGCCTTTTTTATGAACATTCTATTCTCATCTATGTCCTCTTGACAGTAGAGGTCTTCTTGGTCTTCTTTTATCATTCATATCACCTATAGTTATTGTTTCCTAATGTATTCTAATCATATTAATATCAATAATACAAACAAGATAATCGATGTAAAATGACGCCTAGATATAGCATTTCCTCTTTAAAATTTAATAAAAAAGGCTTAATCGCTTTAACATAACACTCAATTTCTACAAATTTTATTTCATTTCTAATAATTGCTTTTACCTCTCTTCTTTAAACATCACTAATCTATGATAGATTGAGTTTGAAAATTTATATATTTTACAATAAAAAAGATGTAACATGACACACACTTCTTCTTCAATAGAGAAAAGATTGAATCTAGCCTAAGCTAAAATAAAATGGTGGAAGGAAAACAAACAAAAATAAAACAAACCAAAAAAACTCCAAAAAATAATCACCGTAGAAATACTCGGCCCTCGCTTCTTCTTTAAGGTCTAGAAGTCCAGTTCGGGAGAGATACGCTTAGATAATAGTATCTGCCAACTGAGCATTTTGTTTGAAGATTCGATGTATACTCAGCAAACCTTTCAAACCGATCTTCAGCAACAAATAAAATTAATCCTAAAAAGATATTAATAATAAATACGTAATTTATTGGGGATTAGATGTTAACAATTAATTATTTAATTACAAATAAAGATGTATTAGATATACCATCTTACTTGAATCAAAGAGAAACTGAGATACCTTTAATTTGCGCTGCTAATGATACTATAGCAAACGCTTCTAAACATCTTTTATCGATGTTTGGATTATCAAGTCATGAATTTTATGATGTTATATATGGAAATAAAAATATCAATAATGATAATATGAAATTTTCTGATTATATTTCCAAATTTGGTAATACTTTAAAATTAACGATTTCACATAAGAAATCGGTAATACATATCGTCTCAGCACTTGGAGGATGTACTATCGATTTAAGTTTTAATCCAACAACAACTGTTAATGATATTATTAGAAAAACAGCTATTATGAAAAGGCAACCTGAAAACTCAGTAATATTGATTTATAGAGGCGAGCAACTTGATAGAAATGAAACATTATCTAATTATAATATTAAAACAGATGATAACCTATATTTGATTGCCAGAACAGAAGGAGGAGGACCTCCAACAAGTATAGGAGTAAAGTTAGATGATAAAGGAGAGTCATATGAGTATAACCAAGATACAGAATATGAATATAATGTATTACTAATAGAAAAAAACAGAATGAATATTGGTATACAACTAAAATGCCCTTTTTGCAATGAATATATTGTCCATACCTATTATAAAGAGGTCAATATTATAGACAAAGCAGAAACATGGTATTGTCCAAATTGTAAGAAGGAAACTTGGGTAAATATTAATGCTCTTTATTTTGATGAACAATACGAAAAGGGCCATTGTATAGACATTAAAGCAATTGGTAGATGTAAGAAGGGGCATAGACAAATAACTAACATTTCAAAAAATTTCCAATATAAAGAGCGCTTGAGATTTGAATCAAAACCATGTGAATGTGGTGAAAAAGAAGGATGGTTCTTAAAATATATAATAGAAGTAAAAGATTTTAATCCAGCACTAGAATCAAATTGGGATGGAGTTTCAGAAATAATCACTACGGAAGACGGTAAAGATAGACTTGCCGATAAACTGTGGCAAGAACAGTTAGGACAAATGAAAGATAAAGAGCAAATTAATGCTTCACAAAAAAGCTATGATGTATCAACACATTCTTATGATGTTATATGTGGAACAGAAGAGTTAGAGGTTCTTGCAAGAAGTATTGGTTCGCTATTCAGCTCATTTTTAAATCTGCAACCAACTATAGACCTACTGAAGCAATCAGGTGGAAGACTAACGTTTTTGCAACAGCAATTTAGAAATCATGATGGAAAGATAACATCACATTTACACCTTAGCCACCATCAAGAAAAACAATTAGGAAGAATGATTTTAACATTTACTAAAGAAAATGAAGGATTTTATGGTTGGACAAATAAAATTGAGCGATTTGAGAGAGAATTAGGTAAAGAATTGAATTTGTTCTCGTCATTAATAGCGGTTCACCCTTATACTTGTTTATGTTGTGGGGCAAAACTAGAGAAACCTGGAAATCAATTTTGCCAATATTGTGGAACTGAACACTATGTACCAAGTCAACAATTAGACTAAAGCTACGAGACTTGTAGCGATTAATTAAATGACATGAAAAGTGAGAAATTTTTCTGAATAGCTGAGTTATTTAATGAAAGATCATTAGAGAAATAGTGACCAGACTTGAGTTTGCAAGAAAATTAGAATTCCAATATTCGATCTAGAGAAGATATAGGAGCATTCCGATTAGTGGTATTTGATAAATATTGGGTTCAAAAATTCAATAGACTGTATACCAATCCTGAAATGATGCGATATACTAATTCAGATATAAAAAGCAATAGATTGTATAATAACGATGGTTCATATATTGAACCAGATAATTATATAGAAATTCAAATGGTATAGAAGAAGCTATTGAAATCAAAATAAGTGATGGTCAGATAGGTTAGGAAGATGGAGACAACTTAAAAAATGAACAAATTGAAAAATTATCTATATACTATTTTAGAGGAAAGGAAAAATAGTGTAGCTTTTTGGAAGAGAAGAAAAATTGCTAATCAAATAAAGAAGATAAATAAATCATATAACAGATTATTAAAAATCCATAAGAAAAATTAATAGAAAATTACTTCTAAAGATAGCAAAGATAAACCTAACCTGAGCTAGGTCTACAAAAACAACTAACTACTTTTGAAAAAATAAAATTAAAATTGCAGAAGATTCTGCACTCACTTCCTCTCGAAGATCTAGAAGTTCATTTTTAGATCGGAAAGGAAGAATTATATATCGTAAGACCATAATATTATTGGGCAAGATGAGGTTAAAGAAACAAAAGTTAAAAATTATTCTTGTATTTTTAATGATAGTGCTATTAGGAATTATTGGTTCATTTAATCTTATTAATGAAAATGTAAAGGGGGAGCTGTTAGATATTGATGTAAGGATAACAAGCATACAATGGTCTTATTCTGAAAGTCTAAGTAATGAAAATAGATCAGCTTTCATATTAATGACAAATTCAACTGTGAATAATCCCAATGGACCAGTGGAGTTACATTTTCCAAACCCACCTGATCAAATGTTCGGTACAAACACAACAATAAGATTTGACAATAGAAGATTAGACTATAAACACATATGTATTTGTGGTGGCATACAACAAGTAGAAGTTGATGCTACTTTAGCGGGAGGAACAACCTACCATTCAACTATAAGTTATTTACTCATTCAAAAAGCTGGTTACATTGCTCTTCCTGATGGAGATTATGTTTTTTGGATGTATATGTATTATTATAAAGAAACTTTACTTAATTCAACACGGGCTTTAATGACTATTGAAAATGGTGAAGCAATATTTGACTATAATTATACTGAAATCGAACCATCTATTTACCTATCAATTTCAAATAACATAATATTAGGATTAACTACAACCAGTTTAATGGTAATTATAGCATTTGAAAGAAAAACTAGTGCAAGAAAAAACCATTAACTTATGATAAGGATTTCATAGTATCACTTATGGGGAAGGGCTTAGCAATATCTCGAGAATAATAATTTTTGCTCTTTGGGGATTTGTCTTCTAAAAATCGATAGACAAAATCATCTGTAGGTTTGAAATCAACTGCACGGTTGTTGTCAATTGTGCGATTAAAATTAGCTACATTATACAAAAGAGTGTAATAAAGCACCTCTTGATTCAAAGATGGCTTTGTTATAGGATTTTTCAAAACGCTAATAACATCATACAGATAGTTTTCTACTGGAGGGAGATGACGTAAAAAACCCAAGGTGGTTGCTCCACTCAAGGGGAATAAAGTAGCAGGTGTGAGAGTTTTGTTCAATAATATTGTTTTGAGATGCTGGAGATATTCGAAAGCTAATTGATTGTAAATGGTAAAAGCTTCACCAAATCGATCGTGGTCATACTTGTTCCGTTGAATGTAGTTCTCAGTGAATTTTGTTAATGATAATGCTAAGAGCTCTTGAGGGTAATAGACATACTCAAAGTGGAAAAGTATGCTATTTGTTAAGATATTTGCGAAAAGGTAAAATGCTTGTTGAGGTGTTAAAGTTAGGGTGCAATCAAAAGTAAAAGGTTTAAACCCATGATAATAGCGAATATGAGATAGTGACACCAGTTTTAATTGGTCCTTACTAATACTCATATCCAATGAGATACCATAATGATATTTTCCTTGATCTACTTGTCCAACTAATAGGTCTTGTGAAAAGGAGTTGGGAAGGGTAAAGTCTGTTTCGAGCAGAGCTGCTATTTTCTCAGGGAAAACCTCTCGAGTAGAATCATGGTTGTAGAGTTCTACCAGTAAACTGAATGCACGATAAGGTTGGGAAATTAACAAACTTGTTCTTTCTGCACCAAGAAAAGTATTATCAATGATGTAGCTAAAGACTTCGCCATTAGCTTCTAAAAAAAGTGGAATGTCACCCTCTTCAAGTGTTAGCATTTTCCTCATCACGTTTTCAAATGAAATGCCAGTAAAAAAAGGTTTTTCAATTCTATCTATTGGATTAGTTATACCAAATAACCTTTTTAATATAATTTGTATTTCCTATATAGATTAGCTCTATCAAAGAGCAATTCTTTTTCTATTTGTAATAATAATGATTTGTTTTCTTGCTTCAAGGTTTTTAATTTCTCAACTAACGGGTCTTTAAAATCATTTGTATGAGAAGAGATAATTCTGAAGAAAGTATAAAATAAGATCTTCTTCGTTAAGGATAAATTACTATAATTAGTAAATAATCGCGTTAGTATATCATCAATGAAAGTGCGAACTACAGGTGTATCACTTAGGAATAGCAATACTGTTTCACCATTGAATCGCAAAATATCATATGGCGTTAGCTCTTTAGCTTCCAATTTTTGTTGAATGAATATGAGGTGGTCTAAATTGAAAGTATTGATGAGTAATTCATTATTAGCAGCAAAATCATTCCAACGATCCCTCTTTATTTGTTGATAATATTCAAGTACCCCTTGCTTATAATATTCATAATCAAAAGTAAGTTTTTTACGAGTATAAAATAGGCTTTCTAAAGGATAGACGCTGCTCATAGATAACAACATATTAGCTAGCAGTAAATACGCTTGTTTGTAGTCAAGAGGAAGGCAATTTTCGAGTGTTTCTTTTTTATCATGATATTCATATTGAAAATCATTGAAAACTACTCCTTCACTAGTTATTGCAATATTAAAATCAAAACAATGATTGCAAAAGCCTGATTCCTCCTCACCTAACACTCTAATTCGCCCTTTACTGTGCTTGATGATATCTTCAAGTTCTTGATAACCTGCAGTTAATGGTTCTTGCATAGTTTTTGGTAAATACTCTCTTACCTCATAACTACCAACATATATTTGCTGTAAGAAATGAAATGTCTTGTAGGGAGTGAAATGATAACAAATCAAGCTTGAGTAGAGCTCAAGTAATTGATTATTCACAACATAAATCCCTACAGGTCCATGTATACGAGCAAATAATGGTATATAATCATCCTTTTCCATAAATTCAATATTTCATAACGGTTTAAAAAAATTACTTACAACAAAAATATGATAAAAGAAATTTTTAGCTGTCCAATTATAATAATTTATTTTAAATAAAAATTGAAAACTTCATCTCTTTCTTTGATAATATCAAGTTCTTCGTCTGGTAATAATTTAGTGTGTTTTTCAATAAAAGTAGCAATTAAATCTTGATGTCGCTCGTATAACGCCAATATTTCTGGTGAGAATTCCAACTGTTTAGCAAGCAATAATAAGGTCAAGTAACTGATTTGTTGAGCTGAAGAAAGAATGCTATGGTTCTCTAATAGAACAGTAATTTTATCGAGTACAAAAGCTTGAACTTCTGGAAAATCTTTCAAATAAAAAGTAAGAACACGAGGACCACTCAATTGAAAAACAATTTCAAAATCAAGAGCACGTTTAGCAATTTGGGTTCGAAGGTAATTAACATAATCAATACAGAAGGTAATAATTCTTTCACGAACAGAACCAAATGGTGATTTGGTGTTTTCATAAGATTGTCTATATAATGCCACTAATTTCTCCTTTTTAAGTGGTAACTTGTTCAAAGGTTGATTTAACAATGGTTCTAATGCTAACCCCATCATAGAGAGACAAAT
>JAEORJ010000251.1 GCA_016840945.1 Candidatus Gerdarchaeota archaeon | reverse complement strand
ATTATTGATTCAAATGGTCAACAAGTTCGTAAACTACAGAATATGCTCAATATTGATCGTAAATTACGCAAAGCACTAAGTTTGATATTTTCTCGAGAAAATTCTTCAGTTTTAGAAAATCTTGTTTCACTAAAAAACTCATATCAAAGCCTGGTTTCTTATATCCCTACAGATATTTATAATCAAATTTCTTTATATTATTTCAATCATCGAGAATCCTTAGTAGCTAAATTAGAACAAACAAAACAAGAAATGAATTCAGTCTACAAAGAGGCTGATAGTTATCAACACAAAGCTGAAACTTTAAAACAAAGACTTAATACTTTTACTGAAGATAAAAAATCTCCAAATTTTAAAAGCTTAAAATCATCTTTAAATGATTTTCAGAAAAAAGCAAAAGAACTGCGAAAAAAAGCTGATTCAGCTATTGCTAGTCAAGAACGTTTACTACAAATATTTACTCGGAAATGGCAAAGAGGTCAAAGACGATTTCTCGGTTTAAAGAACAATGCTGAAATCAAAAATATAGGTATTATTGATACGTTTTATTATGAATATTGGGTTGCCCGATTAGAGAGCACTTCGTCAGTCCGTTATTTAATTATTGATTCAAATGGTCAACAAGTTCGTAAACTACAGAATATGCTTAATTTTGATAGTAAATTACGAAAAGAACTTGATAAAGCGCTTCAATTCCAAAGCTTTAGTAGTGAAGTTAAGTGTTATCACTGTGGTGCACCAATAGAGAAAACAATTGAGACTTGTCCTAATTGCTCAAAAAATATTCTCAGATGCTCAGTTTGTAAATTACCAATTTCACATGATGATCCCATAGCTACTTGTCCAAAATGTAATTCTCAAGGTCATTTAAGTCATTTGTATGAATGGATTAAAATCCAAGGTAAATGCCCTTCATGCTTACAAGAAATAAAACTTCGCAATCTTATTGTTAGTCCTGATGAATAAAATAATTATGAAAGTGTAATTAACAATTTTAATCGGATAACAAAAGCTCTTTGAATATATTTTCTAATTTTCCAGATGCTCTCTCATAATTCTTATAAGGAAAAGCCCAAGGAACACCAAAATCATCATCCCAATCATCATAAAGCCCCATTTGAACCTCAGGCAATAATTTTAATTGTTCCATTAAGGTAGAGTCATTTTTGAGATCAGTAGGTTCTTCATTGATTCCTGAAATATATAGATTATATGTTGGACCTATAAATTCCAATCCAACTTCTATTTGAAATCTATAGACATTACGCTCTTCATCTAATACCCAATTGGTAGTTAAATTCGCCAAATGATTTTCAATTTTTAATTTTCTTTTCTTTAATTGTTCTTTAATATTAAAAAAAATACTTGTTTGATATTGTGATTCATTTTTAAAAATAAAAACAGCTCTATTATCTTCATCGATCCATAATCCAAGAAGATTATCAGGAAAAACTTTCAATTTTTAATTCCTCAAACAAAATCTCTGAAATTTTAAAAGATATTCTAGTAAATAATATTATATATTTTTTGAAAAAGTTTCTCTTATCTTTTTTAAAGAAAAAAGAAAGAAAAAGAATTGTTATTTTCTTTTTCTTAAAAATACTAGAATTAATGGTACAATAATTAATGGAAGCAAATAGTAATTGGCTAATCCTAAAGAGATAATACTTAATGTTATAGTTAAAGTATATTCAATAGGGATTAATGGTATTCCATCCAAATCTGTGCTTTTTATTTGGATATAATAATAACCAGCCTTTGCAGCAGTATAATCAATTACTTCAGTAGGAGATGATGTTTCACTACTTGCTAAAATATCGCCTATACCATCTCCACTTCTTGTCACAAGATATAATTCTAAATCATTTATTGAATTATCAAATGAAATTTCTACATGAATTTTTTGCTTCTTTGTGAGCTCTATTTTAAAGAAATCCATATCAGTATATACTAGTGAATATGTCCCATTATTAGCTTCGATTATTTTTGCTTCCTCTATTGAATCATTATCTTCATAACTATCATCTGGACGATAATTATTGATCTTGGTTATTGTTAAAGTATAGTTTGCGGAAGGAACGTAAGTTTCAACTAAATAGAGTTCTATTGTATAATCTCCACTAAAAAGAACTGTATAAGCCATTTCAACTAAATTACCTATGTCATCAGGAGCAGCTATGAAATCGCCATTTATATCCATTAAACTAAGATAAAAATAAACTTCAGAAGAATTAAACGAGAGTGATACTTCAAGCCTGTTATATCTTTCCAAAGAGATATGAAAATAATCATCATCATTTGCTATTAATGTATAAGTGTTATTTGCTAGTATTGGTTTAGCAGCAGTAGAAAGATCATTTTCCTCATAAGAATCATCAATTCCACTCGGTAAACTAGGAATTGTAAGTGTTTTCCAATCAATTGGTACAATATTTACTAGAGGGTGATAATCATAATTATTACTAGATCCCTCTAGAGAATAATTACCTGTTCCTATCCAATCATTCCAAAAGTTGCCCTCTAAGGTATTTTTGTCATACCAGATATTATTGAATCCATAATCACATCCTTGTGAAAAAACCTTTGTATTATTAATTATAATATTATGATGAATTATATTTTGTTTACAATTTGCGTAAATAGCTATCCCATAACTTGAACAATTCTCTATATGATTATAAATCAAGTAATTTCGAGAAGAAGTTGATAATCTGATCCCATCGTCTATTGAATTATTAAAAATACTATTACCTATTATCCTATTATAATGACTATTTAAAAGACTCATAGAGCTTGCTTCATGGCATAAATTGCATGTATTATTAACAAGATAATTCATATTAGAATTTATTAATCTTATACCATACTCATAATTTTCAAGAGTATTATTCATTACTTGTGAATGAAAAACCTTGTATGCGATAATTCCATATGAAAAATCTGACGGTACAATACCTTTACCATAAAAGTAGTTATCTTTTATTATTGAATAGTAATTATTTCCAAGATCGATTCCTATAATATTTCCCAAACCCGTATTGTTTACCACAAATAAACCACTTATGTCAAAAAGCTGCATCGCCCGAAAATTATTTACAAAGAGATTATTTTGAATAGTAGCAGTTCCATTCATTATCTCACCTAATACTATACCTGTATAAAGTGACTCAATGTAACAATTTCTGATTACAAAATACTTTGTTGTATCATAAATGGATATTCCTTCATCAGTACCTGTTGATGTTATGTTGAAATTCTCTATTACGTACGGATTATTTTTAGTGCCATCACCAGGAAAACCATAACTTAAAAAACCATAGTCTCCGCTTATAAAAATTGGCGAATGTTCTATGTAACCATTAGTATCGTATTTTACAGTAAAATTAATTGTTCTCTCAGTTGCTTCAGTATTTTGACCAACAAGTGTTAAACAGCTACAACTAACAAAAAATGAAATAAATATAAAAGTAAAATATCGCAATTTCATTTTTAAAACCCCCAAATATAATATTCATTTGAAGAATAAAAAGAATTCCTATTCATTTTGAAAATAATATTTTCTTCTATTGATTTTTCTTTGTAAAATCAATCCTTCATTCTCAAGTATTGCTAGATGATAAGAGATAGTACTTTGGCTCAGGTTAGTTTTCTTTTTTAGTTGTGATTGTGTTATTCCTTGCTCATTAGAGATTAATTCTAAGAGTTCTTTTCTGGTATCTGATTTCATAATAATTGTATGAGCTATCAATTCATCAGTTTCTTGATTTGATCCATCATTTAAATAAAATAAATGGAATCTATTTGATTTGATTCTTTTTATCATTTCAAAATGCTCTAACCATCGCAAATGCCAAAAGGCTTGTCCATTGCTTAAATGAAGATTTTTCACTAAATCACTAAAATGAATTCCAGGATTATTTTTTATCATAACATAGATTCTTGCTCGAGTATAATTTTCAAGAATATTTTCATATGTTAAAGATGAACTTAAAGCTCCAAAAAAGGAAATCAATAAAATTAAAACTACAATGGCTAAAGAAATGTAGATCATTTTCTTCATATAAGGTTCATAATATGGCAAACTTCTTGTTGAAAGCCATATTAACCAACCTGTAAACCCTACTGCTACTATTAATACCAAAAGGTTTACTATTCTTACCCATTTTCTCCTCATTATACACAATTCCTAAATTGAGGGTTTTATTAATATTGCTTTTTTCTTTTTTGTAACAAAGTAATCAATTATACTTATAATAATTATCAAGAAAGTGATACTCGCTCCTGATAAGGCTACTTTTGCACTAACGTGTATACCGCAATTAGATAGAAGTAGAATCATTATATAGACAATGATGAATAATTGAATTATACCAATTGCTATATCCATGAGAGCTGTAATAAACTTAAGAGGTGAAAAGAAAAGAAATATGAAAGGTATAAGTAGTAATGAAGCTGTTACAATTTCAACTATCCGTGAACTATTTCTTATTCTAAGATCAGAAATACAATAAGTTAAAACTGGATTGTATATAGCAATAACTACATTGATAATAATAATAATGGGAATCTGAGTATTGTTTTTGAATTTATACCAAATATTTTCTTTTATCATTTATATCATTTCGAATTACTAGAATAGTTATAAAAAGAATTGAGGGAGGATTTTCGATAAATAAAGAAATTAGAAATAGTGGGATTAAAAACTCAATAACGAAATCCTTTCCCTGTGACGGAGTTTCATTTCTTCCTATTTTTTAACTTTAGTTTTTCATCCCACTGAATTAACTTAACCAAATTTATTTTACTAATTGAAACTAGTTAGAACAATCAGATATTTTAATTTTTGTATCATTATAATTTTAATATTATATAGAATTTATAGTTTAAATTTATTCTTTGAGAATTAAATAATTCAAGAAAAAGAATCTATTTTGTCGGTTGTTTTTTGAGAAAATTATATTATCTTTAATAGCAAAATAATTCTATGCATTATCTATCTTTGGTTTATTGTTCAATATCATTGGCTATTGTTATTGTTTGTATTATAATCATAATGATAAAACAGTGGAGTTTAAAATCTAGTGCAGTTTATTATTTTCTTGGTTTGATGATCTTACTAGGTTTTTGGATTTTTTCTGATATGATGCAAGTTATTACTAGTAAACCAAGTGATACAACTTTATCTTATATTTTCGCAATTAGCTCTACAATATCGAATGCTCTAGCAATGATTTGTAGTGTTCTTTTTGCAAACTCGTTAAGTGGTCAAGTACCAATAAAACGTTTTACCGTTTATCTGGTATTTCTATTGATGGGAGGAGTTATTACATTAACATTTTCAAAAGCAGTTTTTTCAGTAGAGTATGATGCAGCATTAGACTATACAAAATCTTCAGCAAATATTGTGTGGATTATCTGTTTAAGCTTGGGTGTAATTATTTCAGGTACATTCTTTTTGATCCATCTTATTCGTCAAAATAAAATAGTTGATAAAAAACATCGAACTAGTACTAATTTCATGATTGCAGGTGTAATTATTGCTTTTTATGGTAGTATTATGTTTTATGCGTTAAGGTTTATTTTAGTTCTACAAAGTGCATTTTTACATGCAGAATTAGTTTCAACAAGTATTGGTGTAGGATTAATGGCTATAGGAATGATATTAGGTGGTAAAACAGCTCTCTATGGTTCTTCCCAAGTAATATCAATTAATATTTATAATGAACATGGTCTTAATCTGTATCAAGGATTCTTCACAAATGTTCATTTCATTAATGAACATCTAGTTTCAGGTCTTGCTACAGCTATTGCCGCTTTTGCCTCAGAAATTATAGGAGAAGATGTATTTCCACGAGAATTAGATTTAGGAAAATATTCCCTTATCCTCAATAAACAAAAAAATTATGTTGGATTTATTTGTTGTAAATACCCAACATATCACATTCATTATGGATTAAAGAAAGTTATGAGTAATTTTGATCCAGATATGACTTATGAGGAAGTAGCAAAAATAATTGATAATTTTCTTCCATATGGTGAACCTGTAAGATTAAATGTAGACCCAGATGTCTCTCATTTGAGTCATCTACCTAGAACTTAAGATTCTTTAATTAGTTGAAATTTGGATTGTTTCTACTTGAAACTTCAAGCAATCAAGATTGAAGTAAAGATATATACCTTAGAAACAAATCTTATTTTTAAGTGATTTACTTTGATAAATACATATTTTCTCCTATTCAAAGGTTTTTCAGGATATGAAATGATCTTTCCAGCATTTATTCTAAGAAATACTAATATTCTTACTGTTGGTTTAGAAAAAGGACCAATCAAAAGTGAGGAGACATTAAATTTCACACCTGATTTAACTCTTAATGAACTAGAAACTGATAAAGTTGATATTTTCATAATACCTGGTGGTAGTGCTTTACAACACTTACAAGAAGGTTCTAAGCTACAATCTATTTTGAATGAATTACATTCAAAAGGAAAGATTATTGCAACAATTTGCGGTGGACCTGTTTTATTAGCAAATACCAATGTTCTTGAAAATAAACGCTTTACAGCAGGTGGCGGTGAACTACCTGAGCATTGGCAAAAGAATTTCATTAATGGAATATATGTGAGTGAAGAAGTTGTTATTGATGGTAACCTAATAACTGCTAAAGGTGCAGCAGTAGCTAGTTTTGCTATTGAAATTGGTAAAAAATTAGGAATCTTTCCTAATGAAGAAACTGCTCAAAAAGAATATAATTTGATAACAAAAATAAAATAAAAAAGAAGAGGTTATTCCTCTTCTGATAAAGGAGCATTGCAATAAGGACATTGCACTAATTTTTCATCATTAGGTATTTTTACGTTACAGTAAGGACAAATTCGTTTTTTACCACTTCTGGTAATTTTAGTTGTATAAGGTGCTGCTTTTGCATCTTCTATTGTTGTTGCTCCTTGTGTAATTCCTGACATGTTTTGTATTGTTTTAATCGTCTTTCTACTTTTTAAGATAAAAAATACTGGTATCAATGAGATGAGTATTATTACTAACCCACCACCAATTCCAACCATAATCCAAATCCAAATAAAACTACCAGGATCATAACTTGAAAAATAATAACCAATATCCATCTCTTCACTTGTAAGATGGTCTTTTATTGTTACATCAATGAAAACACCATCATTATCATTATTGTAAACCAATAGATAAAAGGTGCCATCTCGACTTGGTGTAAATTGACCTATTTCAGGAGCTGTTCCTGCACTATCCAAGGTCATTAATAGAGTTTCATATTTTTCATCATCATAAATAGAGAGACCTAAATCATAAGGATCTTCAAAAGATCCAACCCTAAGATCTATATCATATGTTCTACCAGCTATCAAATCTTCTACTTGTAAGTTTTCCATATCATCTTCTAAAATATAATATGATTCACTTTTACCAGCTTGTAGTTTGATAATAGCACACATACTTAGTATAATCAAAAAAGTAAATGTTACAATCTTTTTTGTTAGTTGATTATTTAATGAGGAAATTTTGATCTCTCCATTGAAATATATGTGCTAATTTTAAATTTAAAATATTTAATACTTTCTTTATTGTTTTTTGGTGAAAATTTCTATTGGATTATCACTTTTTATGTAAATCAAGTAGTGAGAAGAACGAAACGGGGAATCGTTCTTCTCAGAAGGCAGTTTAATAGATCACCTATTTTTAGCTATGAGTGATTTCTTAATTCTGGTTTTTTATTAGCCAGCGCAATAGTTCTATCTGATTTCAATTCTGAGACAATACATCTCTTTTCTTATTTCCTCAATTTTTTTGTTATTTATTTTTCTCCAATCAGTTCTTCTAGCAAATTTTTTCACATAACCCACCTTGTTTTCTCATCAAAATATTATTAGCTGGTCACTTTACATAAAAATACTGAACCTAAGTGACCAGTACTATAAAGGAAATAAGAAAAAGAAAGAAAAAGTAAAAATTAAGTCAATTATTTTTCTAGTTACTCTACTTTAGCGGTATTTTTGCGACTTTCCAAAATATCAACTAAAGCTTTTATCGCTTCAGTTTTTTCTCGTTCATGAACAATGAATTTTCTAAAAACTTTCTTGACCGTCCATTCTTCATCGGGAAATTCTGGATTATTTGTTTGTTTGAAAATTTTATCACTAACAAGATTGTCATAAAAACGTAGAACACTAATTGCCCCTTGTCTCACCTTTATTACCTTTTCAAGTAATGAAAGTGATTCAAGTTCATCTTTATTCATATTGATTTCTTCATAGAATTTTGTTTCTACTTGTTCACCAAAAGCAGTAATATAATACATTTCTGTGTCATACAAATCTTTCAATTCTTCGTTGATAGATGGTTTCTCTGGAATGACATGTTGCTTCAAATCTTCTGTAGAATATTGAAAAACTATTCGTAGAAGTTCTGCGGGTAATTTATTAATTATTGTAATATAGATATCAAATAATTCATCAGGAATTGATTCCTTATCCGTTTCAAATAGAGCTGACGTACCTTTATCATCGCGCAATTTCGGAACATCATGGATTTCTTGTAAAACTTGAATACCAGTAATTCCTGCTATTAATTCTTTTGCGATAATTTTATACTGATTACCAATATCTATTGATAGGAGCCATTCGCTGTATACTTTTGCATCTT
>JAEORJ010000250.1 GCA_016840945.1 Candidatus Gerdarchaeota archaeon | reverse complement strand
TTGCTCAATATGTTTTGGTCATATAAGTCTGTTAAAATCAATCTATGATACAATCATTTTAACTGGTGATTATTCATTTACTGAAGGTGAAGTTATAGGATATACCACTGATTTTGGAGGTTTGGATTTTCTTTATTACTACAAAGAATTCAGTATTTGTCCATATCCTGCTCTAAGTTCCTCTCTACAAGAGAAAGTTAGTTATTATTTTAATTTACAATATCAACGTGCAAAATTAAATGGTGTCTATCCTACATCCAAATTGTGCAATAGATTTAATATTCATATAAATGATACTGTGTGGGGTTCATGGCAATATCATTCTGGTAATTTTGATGAAAGTTTCACAGATGTTTTTTGGTATGGCGCTCATTCACTAGGTTATATAACATTTAATCATAAGCAATTTATTAATGAAGATACTTTTTGGAAATCTCCTTTTAATCCATCAGAAAATCTCACAGATGATTATGATGGAATATATCTTGATGCTGTAGAAGAAACTAGTGTTGAGGGTTATAATGATACTAATATCTGTCTAGCAAAATTGGTTAGTGGTACAGCATTAGAAGGTATTTATGAGCTTAGAACATGTGAAATTTCCGATTGGGGTGATATTAATACTAGTGTATTTGTAAAATATCAAGTGCAAGCAAATACACCACGATTTACTGATGATATTTTAGTAGTTGAATATTTCAGTTCACTACAAAAAGCAGAACAAGTGTTTACTTCTAATAATATAACCTATGAAAGATTTTTACCATATTATTGGGATTCTTGGTATCCTAATGATCCTTCACAAGAAAACACAAATAAAAATTCTTTACCATTACTAACTTGTCTTTTCTTAGGTATTGTGATTTATCCAATATATATCATTAAAAGTAAGAAACCACAAAAATAATTGATTAAATAATAATTAACTTGGTGAACTTTTCCTCTGTTCACCAAATATCTTAAATTTTTATTATATTTGTTTATAATTTTCATATTTTTTCCAGAACTAAAGCAATATCATATCTGTATCCAACTTTCATTTTGCAAAGTCTACATAAGGATATGATTGTTGAATTACTTTGTCAATTTCAAGTTCAATTGAACTTACTAAAACAGTGTTATCTAATGACTGAAGTAGTTTTAGTGATATATTAGCTATGAAACGACGCAATGAACGAATAAATAATTTAGTTTCACCATAAGCAATTACAACCAATGTTCCTGATTCATCTGGTAAACTATTAAAGAATATTTGATATTCTTGTGCGTTGATATGTTGTATTTTCGCATTTCCTCCAAGACTTTCTTGAATCAAAGTTGAAATTGCTGAAAAGGCTCCAGTTATAAGATAATCTTTTTCCTCTATTTCTGGATGCTCTTGTTTTACTTTTCTTGAATAACATAAAATACCATGTTTATTGTAGATCATAAAACTATGAATCGGAAAAGGCAATAAATAGAGATAGTCAGAATTTATTACATAATTAATTAAAATCATTAACAAACCTATTACTGAGAAACCCAAAGCTATTGTAGTAATCAACATACCTAGTTCTTCAGAAACAAAAAATCTTGGTATAAATAATACTCTATAAACAATTAATAGAAAAAGACCAATTGTATCAACTAAAGCGGGTTTACTTCTAGATAATCTGTATGCTCTAATAATAACAATAAATGATCTGGTAAATGAGATTAATGCTAAAAGAGAACCCAAATAATATTGACCTAAAAATGCAACTTTATATGGTAAAATACCAAGTTCTATGAAATAATATCTAGGATTCTGATTTGCTTGAATCAAATTTGCAGGATCACTCAGTAAATGAGTCATAAGTACTATAATGAACCCAACTATTAATGCATAAATCATTAGTAGCATACTGGTAATAATCATATTTGGTTTTCGTGAAGCTATCGTCTCATAGTGGAAAAAGAGCAATATAAATCCAAAACCAAGTAAAATTGAACCTATCTGACCATAAATTATACCAAAAGCGACTGCAAATAAATTTCCTACAGCAGAAAAAACAATTACCAAAATTAAAAGAGTAATGTTAATTTTCAAATGGATGCTTTTACCAAGCAGAACTATTCCTAGTAATAATAATACAATTGATACAGAATATCCGATAATTGTCAGTGGGTCCATAGTATCCAATCAATCTATTTTTTAGATTTAAAACTAATGGTTCGACTAAAAAACAATATATTTGGTTATTTACTTTAATAAACGATAATCAGTTATTTCCTTTTAATCTAGCACAAACCTTCATAAAAGTATCAAGAACAATTAGTTTATGATTGAACTTTCTCTTGAGCAAGCTCAAAAGATCATTCTTGAGAAACAAGGATTAATGACTAAGAATCCTCCAACATCAATTGAAGAAGTAGTTAATAGAATTCATAATATACAAATTGATACCATCTCAGTTGTTTCTAGGTCACATAATTTGATAATATTCAATCGTTTTAACGAGTATAAAGAAAAAACTGTTTGGGATTTATTAGAACAAAGAAAAATTTTCGAGTTTTGGTCACACGCTTTATGTTTCTTACCAATAGAAGAATATCCATATTATGCTTGGAGAGCAAAATTCTATGCAGAAAAAAATCAATCTTGGTGGAAAGATTGGGTGGAGAAAAATCAAAACCTAATTAATGAAGTATATAAATATGTCAAGAAAAATGGCCCAACAACAAGTGCTGATTTTAAAACTGGTCATAAAAAACCAGCTGGAGGGTGGTGGAATTGGAAGGAAGAAAAAGCTGCTCTTGATCATCTCTTTAGTTCAGGGAAATTGCTAATAAGTTATAGGAAGAATTTCCAAAGATATTATGATCTTACAGAAAGAGTGCTTCCAGCTAATGTTGATAATGAACTTTTACCAGAAGAAGAATTACCTGATTATCTATTGAAGATAGTTTTAGATTCAAATGGCATTGTAAATTCTGAGGAATTGAAAACATATACAGGAAAAGAAGTTCCGTATTACCTTTGGAAAAGTAATGCAAAAATAATAACTAAATTTCTTGAAGAACAAGTAAAAGAGGGGTTTCTTGAAGAAATAAAAATTAATGGTCTTGGAGAAAAATTCTTCATCAAAGAATCAGATTTAACTGATTTTCCTAAAACAAATGATTTTGTGAGTGATCAAGTTAGTTTCTTAACACCTTTTGATAATCTCATACGGGAACGATATTTTCCTAAGAGATTCTGGAATTTTGATTATAAGATAGAGTGCTATGTTCCCGAAAACCAACGAATATATGGGTATTATATTATGCCTATTTTAGATAATACTCAATTAATTGGTAGAGCAGATGTAAAAGTCCACAGAAAAGAACAGAAATTAGAGTTAAAAGGAATTTATTTTGAAGAAAACACTACATTGGATGATAATTTACTTGAGAGGTTTGCTAATGGTGTTACAAAATTTGCTAGCTTTCATGATTGTAAAGAAATAGTAATTGGTAATGTTTCATCAAAAGAATTTGAAAAGAGCTTAAAATCACTGAATACTTGAGTAACTTTTTTATAATTTTGAGCGTTTCATAAAAAGAATTTATCGATTACTAACTATTAAAGTGATACTAACGATGAGAGTTGAAACAGTACCTATAGGTAAAAGAGATAAAGCGAGAAAAATAATTGACATATTCTTAGTGACTTTTTTTATCTTTAATTTTGTCTTTATCTGTTATATGTTCGATTTAGAACAATTGGTTGTTTCTGGTGAGGATCACCTCTATAATTGGCCATTAACTGATTATCCAGTTTGGCCACCAAAATTTATAGTCGATTTAAATCACTGGGTAGGAACAACAATGGATCCAGCTTTGTTGGCTCGAGAAACCTGGTGGCAAGCAACAATTTGGATTGATGTGATACTTTTTGGTCCTTTCTATGCAATTGCTACCTATGCTTTTATTCGAGGTAAAAATTGGATTCGAATGCCAAGTATCATTTGGGCTTCAGTTATGCTAACAAATGTCACAATCATTATGATTAATGAATTTGTTCTATATCCAACAAATGATATGTGGTATGGTATGGTTTTAGCAAATCTTTTATGGATCCTAACACCAATTTTAGTCTATATTCGAATGGCTCTTTATCCACAGACTTTTGGTGGAGAAAGATATCGATTCAAAGAAAAAGCTCCAGTAGAATTATAAATCTAAAATGGAATACTTAATTATTAGAAGTATTCTATTTTTTTCTCTTATTTTAAATGAAAAATTAAATAAAGTAGAGGGTTTACATAGTTTAGAAATAAAGGAGATGATATACATGGATCTAGGACCATTGTGGTTTGTTATTGCAATTTTAGGGTCTTTTTTCAGTGGCTCAGTACCCTATTCAGTTATTATTGGAAAACTAAGAACAGGCAAGGATTTAAGAAACTATAATATTGGAAATCCTGGAGGATTCAATGCTGTTATGACCTATGGACTTCCCATTGGTTTGTTAGTTATCTTCATAGATATAATGAAAGGATTGATACCTATAGCTCTAATTGATTGGGGATTTAATAAATACTATATGGGCAATAGTGTTTGGTATTTATTAGCTGTCACATTGGGTCCAGCATTATGTGTTTTAGGGCATAATCACTCACCTTTCTTAGGGTTCAAAGGTGGTCGTGGTACTGCTGTATTTATTGGAACATTATTTTGGATTAATCCATTAGTATTGGCTTGTTATTTTATACCATTCGGATTAATGATAGGTCTCTTTAAAGTTCCAACAAGAGTTTCTACTATAATGTCTGCAATTTTCTATGTTCCCGCAGCTTTATTTATCCCTATTTCTGCTCCATGGGGATTAAATATTCTAGGTGCATGGATTCTTCCATCAGGAAATCCCTTCTTATATATGATACCCTTTTTCATAGCATTTGGCATGCTTCTAGCTCAATTCCCAAGACACTATCCAAGTCTTGTAGCTGCTGCTAAAGGAAAAGAGTGGACCTTGAAAATTACTGAAGGGCAACAATTTTCTGAAAAATTTGATACCAAAAAAGAAGAAGCATAAGAATGTAAAATATTCTTACTT
>JAEORJ010000249.1 GCA_016840945.1 Candidatus Gerdarchaeota archaeon | reverse complement strand
TTAGACCAAAAACCATCAGTAATTTCAACCGCTTTAGGTGGAAGTTTATTTGAACTATAACTTGATTGAACCAATTTTTTCACCAGACTATTATATCTAATTTAATCTCGATGTTTAATTATTGCAAGAAAATTAGCTGTTTCTTTAAAACCTAATTTTTGATATAATCTATAAGCAGGGATATTTTCAACAGTTACTGCTAATCCCAATCTTTTAATTCCTTTTTTGGAACACCCCTCAATTATTTTTTTCATGAGCATTTTACCTAATCCTTTTCCTTGGTGATCTGGGTCAAGACTTACTTCACCTACAAATGCTATCTCTGTATTTTGACTAAAAACCATGCTCATACCTACAAGCTTTCCATCGAACATTAATTGAGGATTGAGGTTTGGATCAATTTGACTAAAATCATTAGTAAAACGACCAAAAATTTCCCTTGTAGTTTCTTGATTTCTCATTTCAGGATAGATATGATAATCTGGATGTTCACTTGATCCCGCTTTCACAACTACATTCATAATTTGATCAACTAGAGCATATGTAAATGGTTCAAAATAATAGTGCTCTGGTAAATTAAATACATCAGAAGTTTCTTTAGGTATATCTAAGAACATTTCTACTCTAGGGAAAAGCAAATATCCTGCTGATTTGAGATTTTGTTCAAAAGTTGATTCTTTATTGAAAGGCAATCGTTGAGAAAATCGTATGTGTTGAAATTTAGATTCAAAAGCTTTTGCGGTTATTGCTTGAAACAATTCATACCCACAATTATAAGGATAGCTTATTGGTTGAATATAGAGTGAGATGATTTCGAGTATTTGACCTTCTGGTGAACCTGAAATAAAACCGCATGGTTTATTGTTCAAATAAGCACAAAAAATAATCCTTCTTTTTTCCTCTATATCAGTACTTAGTTTGACAATAATATTAGTAACTTCTTCCTCATTATTGATATGTCGATCAACAGTGAGATATTCAACTAGTAATTCTCTCCAATCATCTATGCTGGTTTTTTCCTTAATTGATATCATATGTGATTTAAGTTTCAGAGTTTTAAAAAAGCCTTTGATAATCTAGTATTAATATTTCCTTCACTAATTTGACAATAATTTTCCTAGTAAAGTAGTAACCAAAATATCAATTGAAAAATGATAACAAACATTATTGAAAAGAAAATTACCATATTATTTTGAGTTCGCCTATTTTTATAATATAATTTATTATAGACAGGTATGTGATATTGTTCTCTTATGAATGATTTCAAGTCATGATATAGCCTTAAAGCTTGAACTCTATCTCCTTTGAATACAAGATCAAGATCGATAAACTCTTCATTCTCATCATAGAATCCTAGTTTAATTTCTTGGTTGATATAAAATCCAATTCTCCTTTTAAATGAAGTTGTCGCGAAATTTTCTAAAAATACTTCTTTATCTGAATTTGGTATTATTATAAAATCATCATTTTCTATAGTAGTTACAATCTTAATTGCTCTATCTCTAAATTCTATTGCTTTCCATCTATGATAAAATTCTTTTACATATCTAATTGTTTTCCTTATCCAATACTGACCTAGCAGTCCAAAGGAAATGATAATTAACCAACTAAAAACGTAAATTCCTACATGTGAAGAATCTAATTTTATGACAGAGTAAATTATTACACCAACAATATTAGATACTAAAATAATTCCAACAAAAATGCTAATCAAACAAACGAAAAGCTTGGTACTTTTAAATCGTTTATAGTTAGGTTTGAGTAATTTACGATAAATTGAAAGATCTCCTTTATTATAAAGTCCACCAATAAGGTAATTACTCTTTACAGAAGCTACACTATAAGAGGGTAAATCATCAAAATTACTAACATTTGCAGGTATTTGTTCTTCAATATTATATAATTCTTGAACTATTGAAGCATTATTATCACTTCTTTGCAAAATGTACAATTGTCTATTACAAACTGGACAAGTAGAATTAGTCTGTAACCATTCCAATAAATGATCAATATGGAATAAAGCAAGACAGCTTTTACAGATTAAAACTTCTTGTGCTTCTCTAAATCTTAATTTACAAATATTACACATTTGATTACCTAGTTCTTTATTTAAAGTGACTTTCATAATGTTAGGCCATCTAGATATTTGGTCATCAAGTTTTTTCTTAGCTTCTTTTTCTTGTTTTTCTTCTTCTTCAATCAATTTTTGATATTTGAAAGAAATAGGATATTTCTGATAAACAAGATATTTTGC
>JAEORJ010000248.1 GCA_016840945.1 Candidatus Gerdarchaeota archaeon | reverse complement strand
GGACCTTTATTATGGATATATTTCTGCATAAACGGTATTGCTTCTTGTGTTTTTGTTGGGCGCCAGCCAAGTTTTTGGGTAACTTGATAGCGAATTCTTTTATCTAAATTCTCGTTTTTTAATAATGTAAGCAAAATAGGTATATAATAATCATCATCCAAAAATGGTAAGACTTTATTCATGATTACTGGTAAAACAATGAGGTTTTTCAGAAAGAGATTATTTTGTACTTTAGCTAATATTAATTTCCCAACTTCTTCTTTATGTTTTAAAACAAATAACTCGATATCATAATTTTTCTTTATAAGTTCCACTTCAATTTTTTTAAAAAACTCTTGTTCGAATTGTGAGTTATCTTCAGACATTTTTTTCACCTTATTGTTCAGCTAATCTTTTCTCCCAGTAATCTGTTGGTTTTGTAAACGCTTTGCCAGTACGTTGATTGAAAGGACAAATAGCTATACAGGTTGAACATTCGCCACCATTATCCACCCAAAAATCATAACATTTGTCAACATTCACAGTCCATCGATAAACTCCTTTCATATTTGATTTTGTGTGTGTTTTATATGATGGATCATCATCAAATGATATAGCTTCATTTTCACAAGCTTCAGCACATCTTTTACATTTCAAACAATATTCTGTAAGACCAAAATCTACACGTTCATCAAATTGTAAAGGCATGTCTGTAAAAACTTTACATAAGCGTACTCGTGCACCAAATTCACGAGTCGTTAACAAACCATTACGACCTACTTGACCTAAACCAGCTTCAACAGCTATTGGGATTGATAATGCTGTGTCATTTCCCATAGGTATAGCTCTATAACCTAGCTTTCTAATGAATTCCGCAAGTGATGAGACAATAAAAGCCATTTGAGAATATCCCATTCCACTAGCAAATCCTTGAGTCATGGATGGAGAAGTACTCATAGTATCTGCATCCATTTCTATAGCAATGGCAATTACAGCTGTTAATCCTTCAGGAAGATCAAAAGGTGTGCCAACTCGGTCCTCAGTGTATACCCAATTAATATTAAATGGAGCTATACCAACTAATGACGCACCAAAAGATTTAGCTACAGCCTTAATGGTTTTAGTAACTCGTTCGATATTTTCATCAGTTATTTTGTACTGCTCAGTTATAGCTTCGGGCATCATATTATTTGGTGAACCTAATTTTTCCCATGAAAAAGCATTTTTAAAATAATCATGAACAGTCCATGAAGCAATAGCAAGAGCATGATCAATTTGGCTGTATCCTGGTTGATTTTCATCTAAAATTTGGGGAACCTTATCATACATATAAGTCTTGTAAGATTTCAATGTTTTATCCCAATTAACCCTCCCAAATATGCTATCATATTCACTAAATCGTTCAAAATCGTCATTTATGGTGATATTAGGTGAAATGGTCATTTTTTTCAGATTATTAGTTTCTTTTTGATCATCTTTTTGGTTCATTTAGTGAATTCTCCTTTTGTAATATTATTTTATCAATTTAATCAGCAATAAGTATTTGATGTTTAAATGATTGCGAATCTCTCATAATAAATGGTATTAAGAAAACTTATCAAAAAATTATTTTTTTCATTTTATTTATAGTAAAAAATTAATAATAAGAAAAAAAATGAAAGTAACAAATTATTTTGCTTTCACTTTCTTACCAAACTCTAAGGCATATGAATTTATACGATTCCAATCTCTGAAATCATTTCTAGCATTGAAATCTATTTTTAATTCAGGTTTATCATTCATCATACCTTGAGCAGCCATTTTCAACATAGCTTTATTTAGAAAACCTAAATTAGATTTTTCTGAAAAATCAAACACTGGATTAAAAACTTCTGTTATTGCAGGTTTTAAATCTATTTCTACAATGATTTTTTGAATGTAATCCTCATTAGCTTGCTCACGATTCATTAATGAAGAAGCTGAAGTAACAAATAATCCAAGAATTTTCTGATTGAGTATTTTACAGTTCTTCTTTAAGAATTTTAATGGTTCTTTCGTCCATTTAGTTATTTTAATGCCTGAACCTACAAGTACACCATCATATTCTTCAGGGTTTAGCCACTTTCTAGAATTGGTTTTTTGCAAATTCATAATAGTAACATCAAATTTTTCATTTTCGAGTATTTCAGCAATCTTTTCAGCAATTTCCTTGGAATTGCCAAATCTTGAACCAT
>JAEORJ010000247.1 GCA_016840945.1 Candidatus Gerdarchaeota archaeon | reverse complement strand
TATGAAAGAGAAAATTGAAAAATCAAATGTTCAGGAAATCATTGAACTTAACATGATCCAAAAAGGCATGTTATTCCATTATTTAAAAGAAATAAACGAAGTTTTATATAATGCCCAACTCTCTTTTTTGATCCAGGGAGAATTGGATGAAGCGATATTAAGGAATTCATTTAAAATTGTGCAATCAAAAAATGATGTACTACGCTCTGTTTTTCGTTGGAAACAGATTAGCAAGCCCTTGCAAATAATCCTTAAAGATTGTCCAATTGATTTTTCTTGTCATGATATATCACATTTGGACAATGAGCAAATCTCAGAATATATTAAGAACTATTCGACTAATGATTTTAACAAACGGTTTGACTTAGCAGTATTACCGTTACGCCTACGTTTAATTAAAACTTCAAGTCATAACTATCTTTTCTATATAACACATCATCACATTTTATATGATGGGTGGAGTACAGGAATATTAATAAAAGAACTTTTTGAATGTTATAGTACTTTAGTCAATAATCGGAAACAATATATTGTCGATAAAGTTGACTATAAGAATGTTATGTTAACTTCCTATAAAGAAAATGACAAAGCGAAAGAATATTGGGATAACTATTTAAATGGATATGAAATAGAGTCTTTATTTTTAGAGCAAAATAGAAGTTCTGAAGAAAATACCCGACTTCATAATTTGAGCTTTACAATATCAAAGAATACAATAGAAGTATTTGCAAAAAAGCATAAAGTAACTTTAGCTTCAATCATCTATGCATCATTTGGAATTCTAATACAAAAATATTTTAGCTCTACAGATTTTATATTTGGAACTACAGTTTCCGTTAGAAATTCAAATGTTAAAGGAAGTGAAAACACAATTGGTAATTTTATTAATACAATACCACTTAGATTTACTTCAATTGGAGAATTGTCATTAATTGAAATAATTAATGATATTAATAAACATTTGATTGAAAGAAATGATTATATTGGTTTCCCTTATGCGGGAATAAAAGAATTACAGAATCTAAAACCAGATGAAAATTTATTTGATACCGTAATAGTTATAGAAAATTATCCTCTTGATGAACTGGTTATAAGTGATCTTGATGGAATTGATATTTCATTAAACTCTATTTATGAAAATACAGAAATTCCCTTATTAATTACTGTTTTAAGAAAGAATGAAGAATTAGAGATAAATTTTTCTTTTAGAAACCATAATGTACCATACTTCAATATTATAGGTGAACATTTAATAAGATTTATCAATAATTTATCTAAATTTTGTGAAAGGAAAGTAAACTCAATCAATATATTATCGGATAAGGAGGTATTTCAGCAATTATCCACATTTAATGATACAGAAACATATTATCCAAGGGAAAAAACGATCATAGATTTGTTTGAAGAACAGGTTTCAAAAAATCCTGAAAATATTGCTTTTAGCTATGGGGATAATTGTAAATGTAGTTATGCCGAGCTTAAAGATAAGATGGATAAGGTTGCTTCTTATCTGAAAGAGGAAGGTATTGGGCCAGGTAATTTAGTAGGAGTAATGATTAATCGTGAGGAATTTTTAATTCCCATTATTTATGGAGTATTGAAGTCCGGAGCTGCATATGTTCCCATAGATCCCAATAATCCTGTAGAAAGAATAAACTCAATCATTGATGTTTCAAATTTAGAAATGTTAATTACAAGGGATATAGACAAAACTATAAGTGTTAAGCCAAATTGCAAAATAATAGATTTAGACGAAGCAATAGTTAAAATAAATTCCTATTGCAAGGTGCTACCTTCCGGAATAGTTAACAGTAACAGCTTGGCCTATGTTATTTTTACTTCAGGATCAACAGGAAAACCTAAAGGTGTAATGATAGAACATCATTCGATTGTAAATAGGTTATTATGGATGCAAAAGGAATTTCCATTAAATTGTAAAGATATAATATTGCAAAAAACACCAATAGTTTTTGATGTATCAGTATGGGAATTATTTTGGTGGTCATTTACAGGTGCTTCATTACATCTTTTGTATCCGGGAGAAGAAAAACAACCTCAAAAAATAATTGAAGTAATAGAAAAAAATAGAATAACAACCGCTCACTTTGTACATTCAATGCTTGGGGCATTTTTATTTTCAATACCATCGAGGCGTGATTATAATAGATTAGAAAGTTTACGTCAAGTATTCTCTAGCGGTGAAGCATTGAAAACTGAACATGTTAAGTTATTCAATGATAAAATCAATAACCATTCTCCAACTCACTTAATTAATCTGTACGGACCTACTGAAGCGACCGTTGATGTCTCATGCCATATATGTAAAT
>JAEORJ010000024.1 GCA_016840945.1 Candidatus Gerdarchaeota archaeon | reverse complement strand
TTAACGATAATTCATAGGGAAGAAGAAAAAAATATTCCTGAACAAATGGTTGAACAAGAATAATCTTCTTTTTCTTTCCATTTTCTTTCTAATTTGTCAAAATTAGATAACAAATTTTTTAATTAAATTTCAGATAAATATTTTAAGTTGATTAAAATGAAATTTGAGAAAATTGTTTCTGAAGGGATTATTAGTAATTCTTATTTTATTGCATCGGATTCAAAAGCTGTTGTTATTGATCCAAGAAGGGATGTGGATGTTTATTTAAAATTGGCCCATAATTATGATGTAGATATTGTAGCAATATTCGATACTCATCGAAATGAGGATTTTGTTAATGGTTCACCACAATTGGCCTATTTAACTAAAGCAAAAATCTATCATGGTAATAAATTAAATTTCAAATATGGGACAGAGGTAAAGGATGGAGATACTTTTCAAATTGATGGTTTGGAATTTGGTATTCTAGAAACTCCTGGACATACACCCGAAAGCATTTCAATTACGTTAAAAGCTGATTTAGATTTAGATCAACCTTATATGGTTTTTACAGGAGATACTTTATTTGCAGGTGATGTGGGAAGAATTGATTTCTATAGAGATGAACAAAAACAATTAGAAGCAGCAAATTGGTTATACAATAGTCTTCATAATAAACTCCTAACTTTGGGTGATGGAACGATTGTTCTACCAGCTCATGGAGCTGGATCAATTTGTGGTGGAAAAATAACTGGGTTGCCATTTACCACTATTGGTTATGAGAAGAAAACAAATCCAAGATTAAATCTTTCAAAAGAGGAGTTTATCTCGTATAAATCAATAGAAAAATTTGAGATTGCTCCAAATATGACTAAATTGGAAGAATTCAACATTAATGGAGCACCAATTTTACAGAAAGACATACAACCAAAAGCAATGACTGTTCAGGAAATAAAAGTAGAAATGGCTAAGGGAGCTCAAATAATTGATATCAGAGAACCTGAAAGTTTTGCAGGAGGACATATTCCTAATACCATCAGTATTTGGAAAAATGGTTTACCAACATTTGCTTTATGGATGTTAAATTATGAAAAACCCATTATCCTAATAAAAGGAACCCACCAAGATGTTAGTTTAAGTGTAAAATATCTTCTTAGATTGGGATTTGATAATGTTGTCGGTTATTTGCATGGCTTTCGTGATTGGTATATGGAAGGAGAAAAATATCGTGCAACAAATGTTTGGTCTGTTCATGATTTGAATGCTCATTTGAATGATAATGACTTATTCATTTTAGATGTTCGCACAAATCAAAGTACTAAAGATGATGGTAAAATAAAAGGTTCAAAACATATCTTTTTAGGACATTTAGCAAAACAACTTGAAGAAATACCTCAAGATAAGAAAATAGCTGTTTATTGTGATTCAGGATTCAAAACTTTTACTGCAGTTAGCTTTCTTTTACGAAATAATTTCAAAAATGTTTATGGTATCATTGGTAGTATGAATGCTTGGAAAAATGCTGGATATCCTATAATTGAGTAGCTTCTCAAAATTGATTATTTTATATTTTTTACTTAATTATATTATTTCTTTCTTTAAAAACTAAGGAATAATAAATATTAAAGCCCAATGTCATAATTATATATAGTAATTCAATTTAGCTACTCTCTAGGAGGGGTGTAACTATTACAAATGAAATTAAAAAAGAGATTTTAAAAAGATGTTCAGAAAGTGATGATCCATGTTCAATAATGTTTTCAATAAATGAGGATCTTCAGAGTTTTAATAAAGTCATTGAAATCTTCTCCAAGCATGATTTTAAAATTCAAAATTTCGTTGATGATCATATGTGTGTTCTTTCCAGAGAAAAAGATGGGTTTAATGAAGCAGTAAAAATCGAAAGAAATCAAATTGAGATACAAGCACCAAAAAGTACAATGGAAGAACTAAGTGAAGAACTATCATTATATTATGTGCGTTAACAAATCAATGATTCTTTTATCCTCAATTTATTCTTTTTAACAAAATAAACTTTAGAAATCAAAACGGAAATTATATATGTAATAGATAAGGAAAGCTTTTTGTTAGTAAGTATTGAAATAAATTAAATAGGAATTTATAATGACAATCGATCTTGATTCCATCGCTCTTCAAATTAATAACACTGATAATAAATTGATATTTCTAGCAGGAAGTTTTTCAGATTTTGTTGCATATAATTTCGCTGTAGAATATCACTATTCATATCTAGATTTCAATATGTTTTTGAAAGAAAATAAAATCGTTTCTGATTTGTTTAAAACATCTGATGCCACAAGACAAACGAACATAACGATAAGTATTGATGCATGGACACAAAAAATAGCTTTCAAAGAGCAAAAACCAACGATTGTAATAGATGGCTTTGATCCTAGAAAAATACCTGATTTATTAACTAAGAGCTTGTTGATGCAAGAACTTCTTTACCTATCTAAAAATAGTATGAAATTAAAAACAAATCTAGTGTTCTTTATTAATACTGATATTGCCCCACTAGAACACCAAATATTACCTAAAATAATTATGAACAGTAAAATAATTGCTCTATGATAAGCTCAAATTGAGTCTGCTAAAAATAATATCATTTAAGTAAAAATTCTCTGTTAAATTCTATTGAATTGGTTGGATAGTTTAATTACACAAAGGATATACCAAAAAATGGATCAATTAACAACTGAAAGAATAAAAAAATAC
>JAEORJ010000246.1 GCA_016840945.1 Candidatus Gerdarchaeota archaeon | reverse complement strand
TGATCGTCTATACACATCTGGGTAAAAATGATGGTTATCCTTATATATCTATAGAAACTCAAAAAGGACTCCGTTTACTTGAGAGAGAATATAGGGCAGGAGAGATTTATGTAACAACAACCAGTAAGTTGCTTAAATATTATGTCAATAGTCAATATCTAAAATGGAATGTAAAAAAAGAAAATGGGGAGAAATATATCCAAATTGAAGAAATAATAGATCCTGTGAGAGGAAGCTTTATCCCATCAGTGGAAGATTTAAGAGGGCTTACTTTTTTTACGGATGAACCTGAGAATACTCATATATTAATTCAAAACAAGGAAATAGTTGAAATTGTGAAGAATGGAAGAGATTTTACTGATCATAAGAGCATAATGATTCAATTAAAACCTTTGCCCTCACTTGAATACAAGATGAATGAATACAAGGAAAAAGGATATTTTGGATCACAACAATAGTGTTCCACGGAATTTATCTTCTCAAATGAACAAGCATTAATCAATTAAGTACTAGCATAACTGGCAATTAAGTGGAACAAGAAAATTATACTCTGGTGAGATTAATTAACGATTTAAATGCAGATTTAATGTCTTATGCAAAAAATTTGCTTGGTCTGGAACAAATAACCTTTTGGGATAGGATAAAGATTGTCTTTAGATATCCGACGTTCTGGCTTTTAGTTTTTCATCGGTATCGGTTTTGGGTTAATTGGCGATTTAATAATAAATTTATAAGAATGAGCATGAAAATTTTTTCTTTACCAGGGCAACGTATTTTCGAACTTATTACCAAAAGTGAAATTTTGAGCACTGCTGATATTGGATCTGGATTTTGTATCGTTGGTAAAGGAGGAGTGACTCTAGGAGTCAAGAAAATAGGAAGAGGATGTACAATTTACGAAAATGTAACGATAGGAAGAGACCATTTAACGAATATACCTGAATTGGGTGAATTTGTCAGAGTTGGCTCCAATTCTGTCATTTACGGGGGAATAAAAATTGGGAATGGAGTTATTATCAAAGAATCAACAGTGCTTACCAAGTCAGTACCGGATTATTGTACTGTCCAAGGCAATCCCGGACGAATAGTAAAAGAAATACGATAATATTTCCCATTAAAGATCATATAAAATTATTCAAAATTAGCAATTATCACTCTATAGTTAAAGCTATATGATGGAAAATGTGAAAGCAGATTTATATAGATACTTCCAGAATAATAGTAAATCTGTAACCCCCTCTGTAAAAGAGAAAATTGGTATAATTTGGGAACATTACTATGGGGTTCACGCAATTATAGTTTATCGATTTGGTTATTTCATAGAATCTGAGATTATTGACAAAAAAAAATATTTAATAAAACATTTACTGCTTGGAGTTTATAAGATATTTAATTTTTTCGTGATTAAAATGTATGACATCAGAATTAGCCGCAAGGCAAAAATTGGAAAAGGCTTATATATTACTCATATTGGCGGGATTGATATTTCAAATTGTTTTCTCGGTGAACATTGTACCATAAATCAAAGAGTTCAAATTGAGGGGGATGATACAAGTTCTGATGGTGAACTTTGTCATATTGGGGACAATGTCTGGATCGGCCCACATGCAATAATAAAAAAAGGAATCAAAATAGGAGATGGTGCTACAATTGCAGCCGGAGCTGTTGTTCTGGCAGATGTCGAGAAGAAATGTCTTGCTCTTGGGAACCCAGCAAGAATTGTGAATAGAAATTTTGATAATAGTATATTGAATGTATAGATGAGTTAGGAATAATTCGAAATCCGGATAAACTGAAATCAGGTTCAGCAATACCCTCAAGCACAAGCGCGAAACAGATTTTTTCATCTTCATCTCACTGAAAATGATAGCCGACAGTCATTCTGTAGGTTTATGATAACGGGCGGATATCATAAATTTTTCCAGGCATCATAATGATGAGAAGAATATAAAGAATTGATATTATATTATAAGATCCCAAAAAGTAAATCTCATGAAAAAATATTTTCTGAGTTATCCCCTGTATTTGAAATTACACAGAATATTTCAATTTTTAAATAGGAATAAAACAATTATTCTGATGTATCATGGATTTACCGATGAAGAATTTCATGAAGGAATAGAGAATTATCAAGGGAAGCATATTTATATTGGCTTATTCAGATCGCAGATCGAATATATTGTAAGAAATTATAATGTAATTTCACTTAATGAATATATTACTTATTGTGAGATGAAAGAAAAATTACCACCAAAGTCTATTATATTAACCATTGATGACGGATATAAATCAAATTATACTTTGGCATATCCTGTTTTTAAAGAATTTGATATTCCCGCTACAATTTTTTTAACAACAGATTTTATCGATAACAAAAATCATCTATGGGTTGATAGGCTTGAATATGCAGTAAATAAAACTAAAAAGAAAAATTTGAAACTAAAGATAGCTGACAAAAAAGAATTTTTTGATATAGATACTTATAGTGGGAAAATTATATGTGATAAAAGCATTAGGCATAAATTGAAATCAATGAATGATGCAATTATTGGCAAGATTATTCATGAAGTAGAGAATAAATTAGAAGTTAAATTGTCTGAAACGGTAAATATGCCACCAATTTATGAGCCCTTGGAATGGGACCAAATTTCAAAGATGATAAACACATCTAAAATAGATATCGGCAGTCATACTCACAAACATCTCCTTCTGGCAAATTATGATATTGAGGTGATTGAGAATGAATTATCTTTATCAAAGAAAATTATTGAAAGAAAAACAGGGATCAATACAGAGTTGTTTTGTTATCCTAATGGTGCTGTTGGCGATTTTAATAAAAAAACCAAGATAGCAATTAAAGAATCAGGATATTCTTGTGCCCTCACAACAGT
>JAEORJ010000245.1 GCA_016840945.1 Candidatus Gerdarchaeota archaeon | reverse complement strand
TTCAATGTGGTTAATACACCTAAAATCGTAAAGATGATTAGTAGTAGATCGCAAGCTACTGTTATCCAATACAAATAGGTTGGTACATACCCAGTTAAGAGTGTTATAACAAGATATAGGAAATCAAAAACTATAGTTACTCCCGCAAAAATAACAAATAGGATTTTTGATAACTGTACTGGTTTCTCTTTATTGATCGCTAATGCGATTAAAGGTGCGAAAACATAACATACAAGAGAAATAACTACTAAAAGATCCATTATCCCTGCGACAATTTCTAAATAGGTGAAGCTTATCACCATATCTATTAGATCGATTACTGCTGCAATAATCCAAAAAATCATTGCTATTAATCCAAATGGATGCTTCCTGAAAATTCTAAAGGTAGCAATTGCTTTCAAATTGATTTTTTACTCCTTCAATTAAATAACTGTTTTTCCATTTATGAAGTAGTTTCCTAAAACTACTAATAAAACTAGTAACAATTTTAAATTTTGAAAATAAACTTTATGTCGATGCTTAAGGTGTATAGCTCCTATATCAAATAATTGTTATTTATAAGAAATTTAGGTTTAAATTATAATAAGGTGAGATTTTGCACTATTTTTTTTTATTAGTGCTTAAATTAAGCCTTTCATCTTGTGTAATGGTAATCATTAGTTTTATTCACTGTCATTAATAACAGGGATGAAGTAGCCTTAAACATTGGACTTTATAGGAACAATACTTGAACCGTAGAAACTCTTATCTTCTTATTTTTCTTTTCTTTTGTTGGTATATGAGTTTACTACTTTGGAAATTAACCATATATTTTTGGAGTGAAAAGTCATGTCAGAAAAAAGCACCATTATTGAAATTAATGACTTAGCAGAAAAAGTTCTTTACGAATTATCAACTCGAGATTTAACATTAGCAATAGCTGAAAGTTGTACTGGAGGATTAGCTAGTTCGGTTTTGACGGACATTGATGGAGCATCTGATGTTTTACTCTACAGTGTGGTAGCTTATAGCCAAGATTCCAAAGAAGAATTTCTTGGCATTCCAACTTATATCATTAGGGATTTTGGTACTATATCTAAGGAATGCGCTCGTTATATGGCTGAAGGCATTATGGAATATGATGCCGATATCGGTTTAGCAACAACTGGTGTGATAGGCGAATCCATTGAAGAGAAATTAAAAGGAACTATTTTTCTTGCAATAGCTATAAATGGTCACAAAACCTACTCTAAAGAATTGCATCTTGATCCAAAATTATCAAGAAATGATTTGAAATTAGAGATAATCAAAGAGCTCTTTGAAATGCTCCTTGCTATCATCGATTCGATATTCTAATTCCTTTTTATTATTGTAATAATACTTCAACCTTAATGTTTGTTTTATCAACTATTTTTTGATTCAAGTATTCACCTAATCTCTCTCTCATATTTACTGGAGCTATTGCTTCTAAAATATCCTTATTATGATGCGTTCTACTAGGTATGATTATTGCTCCCATTGTGCCATCTTCAAATCTTGCTTTATAACACATGACATCACCAAATTGTCTGCCTTTTTTGACAAATCCATGGATAATGTAAGGTTCTGATTGTCTAATTTGGGCTATTTTTTTCAAATCATCAACATTGAGTATCCGAAGATTTAAAGTTCCTGGAAATGGCGTAAATCCCAAAATTTCTTGAAATTGTTCAGTGTATTCTTCTTGAGAAATATACCAAGCACCTTCCCCTAGACCTGTTTCTAATTCACCATAGATGGTAGCTGAACGTGTTTGTGAATATAATGCTTTAGTAATCATTATTGATAGATTTTCAAGTAATTCGCGGCCTAGTTTAGTAATTTGAACTGCTTGCCCTCTGGAAGTCCTTGTTCGTTCTATTAAATGGTTTTTTTCTAATTCCACCAAGTACCTTGCAGCAGTTTGTTGCGAGACGCCAAGATACCTTCCCAGTTCACTGCTGGTAATATCAATAGGATTATTTATCGCTCCATAAATTCCTAACTTAAGAACTACTGCTAGTTGTTTACTGTCAAAATCCACTACACTACCAAAAAAGAAACTTTTTGTATCATCATCTTTTGCCATTCAATCACCTAATAGGATTCACTATCTCTAGTTAAATTTTCTTTGATTTATCTCAAGCAAAAATTCTTTTCTTAAAAAAATATTTATGCTTTCTCATTAATTAGTTTGATTATTCATACATGAGAATCACATTTTAGTTAAAAATTATTTAAAAAAAGAAAAATAGAAAAGAAGGACTATTGAAATTTTTCTAAGTCCTCTTAAGTATTGATTATTACTTTAGTTCGCGAGAAATTGATAATGCTTGTCTGCCTAAAATTTCACCAATTACTACATTCTTAAATCCATCAGAGGTTGAAAGAACGCCTACCCAATCTTTTTCGGTTTCATCCTTAAAAGCTATAAGCATTTCTTCACCACCATCGCGGTCAAAAGCAATATATTCAGTTAAGCCCATCATATCTTGCATACCGATTTTTCGAATCTTTATTCGACCTAAAGCATCATCTGCTTTCATTTGATCAATAATATTCTTATTACTGATTTCATCTATTTTTGAGATAACGGTTATTTTTGCTTGAGCTTTTACTTTGGCTAGTGTTTTAGTTGGGATATCTTTTGGATCAGGAATAACCATAGTAACATTGGATTTAATTCGTTCAGTTAACATATCCTCTAATCTATCAAATACGGCATCTTTGCTATATAATAGAGCAGTTTCTATTAGCGGTCTTGGATAGACAATAACAGTATTTAGAAGACTTTCATGTTGATTCTTGAAATCAAGCATTAACCTGGTAATCTTTAATGCCCCTCTTTCGAATTGTTTGTAGTAGGAATCAAAACCGCCTTTAACAGTTTCAATTTCTTTTCGAACTGAGGTTTCAACAACATCAGCTATTGTGCTTACGCTTTTAACAGATGTTTCTTCATTGCTTCGTATAGCTGTTTTAGCGTTTTCAGAAACTTCACCTAAAGTTGTATTTGAAGTATCACTCATAGTATCAATGCTTTTTGTTGCAGCAGTGGCAATTTTCTCTTTGTTATTCTTGGTTTCAGTAGCAAAAGCAGTTCTTGCTTGAGAAAGTGATTCTTTTGATTTTGTAACTAAGGAATCTGTTTTTCCTTTGATTTCATCTGATTGCTTCATTGCTGTAGAGTTTGCTGTTTTTGAATTGCCTGTAGTTAAAGTTTCTAACTGACCAGTAATTGATGTTTTAGTAGCTTCATATTCTGTTTTAGCTTCCTCAACAGATGCGTCAGTTGATTCATGTAGAGAAGCGATTGCTTCATTAACTTTGGTATTAATATCTCCACTGTAATTTGCTTTAAGAAGCGTTAAACTGGAAACATGTGTTTCAACAGAAGCGTTAATTGTTTTTAATGCATCTGTATTTTGCTTCTTAACTTTAGCCAACATTGCATTAGTGCCATCTTCAACTGTTTTGTTATCAAGATCAACATTTGCTGCGATTTCACCATTATGTTTCTCAATAAGATCGTTTATTGAAGCATTAGCTTCTTCACATAATAAGCTTATATCTTGAGCAGTTGCTTGTGTTAGGTCATCAATCTGTTTTTTGAATTTATCAGCTACAGCTGATAATTGACCATTGAATTTATTTTGGAATTGTACTAAATCATCTGCAAAATCTGTTTTTACTTTTTCAAAACTTGTATCTAATCCTGTTTTGAATTGGTTATTTAGATCAATTCTATTCTTTTTAGCTTCTTCAGTAGTGTCTTTGATTAATGAAGCTTGTTCATTAGTTGCAGATACTAAGCTTTCATTTAATGATTTCACATTACCTTCAGATTCATTGACGAAATTGTCAAGACCTACTAGAACATGATCACGAGTTCCCTCTAAATCGCTTTGAGCATCTTCTTTAATTGTAACAGCTAATCTATCTGCTTTTGCTTTAATTTCCACATCAGCAGTGTCTAATGCTGTTGTTCCTTCCGCTAAGAATTCATCGTTCTTGCTTTTTATTCCAGCGCTTAAATTCTTCAAAGCAGTTTCAGTGTTAGCTTTTAATTCAGTTGAAAATTGTGTGAAATTTTCATTTACACCTACTTCAAAAGCATTTGATGTATCTGTTTGATTTTTTAGAAAAGTGTCAGCACTTGTTTTTACATTTTTCTTTGAAGAATCTGCTGTAGCTGTTACATTTTTCTTCGATTCAGTTATTTTGTTGTTTATTGTGTTACGGCTTTGTTCACTATTTGTTGTAATTGCAGTCGTTGCTTTGCTCTTTTCAGCTCGAACATGTTCTTCTGTTTCTTTCAAAACTTGATTGAAATGAGCTATTTGATCAGTGACAAATTGCTTAATTTCAGCTACAATCTGCTCAATTTTCTTTGCATCATTCTCAGCCTCAGCAGCGATTTCTTTGAATGGGTAAAGGCCAATTACTTTATCGACTAATCCTTCAATATTATATGCATAATTTCTTTCCATCAATTTAGCTAAAACTTGACGGACTTTAGAAATTGGTTTTACACCACTATATTTAGAAATTTCACCAGCTGTAAGGGGGCCGAGAGCTAGAAGCGAAAGATACACTTTCTGTTCTTCTTCACTTAAGCCAATCTTATCAAGAAATGGCGTTGTTGTCGGTTTTTCACTCATAATATTATCCCCATGGTTTATAGTTACTTTAATATCACAATTACTCTTATCTTGCTTAATAACTTTTAATAAAATCAGAAAGATTAGAACAATCTGATACACTTATATTAAATGAGAAAATATATCATTTTTTAATTTTCTTCTTAAGACATAAAAGTTACTACTTTCATTAATATTAAAAATGAAATAATAAAGAAAAGATAATAGATGGAATAAGACTAAAGAGTTCCTTCTTGTATTGCTTTAATATCTAAGAATGATTCCAAAATACCTTCGTATATTTTACCATCAATAATAGTTAGAGGTCTTCTAGCTTCAGCTGCAATGGTATCCTCATGGGTAACCACTATTAATGTTACTCCTTCTTCTTTGTTGATTTTAATTAAGTAATCCATAATTTCTCGAGAAGTATTGATGTCAAGTTGTCCAGTTGGTTCATCTAATAAAATAACTTCAGGTCTATTAGCTAGCGAACGGGCAATTGCTACCCTTTGTCGTTGTCCACCACTTAGCTCCATAGGGAAGTGTTCACCTCTATCAGGTAACCCTATTATTTCCAAAAGCTCTTGTACTCTCTCTTCACGTTCTCTTGCCGGAATACCATTAATGATCATTGGTAGAGCAATATTCTCTGCAGTAGTTAGAATCTCAAGAAGGTTAAATGCTTGAAATACAAAACCGATTTTTGTTCGCCTTAGTTCACGAACATCCTTTCCTGACATGGTTGATAATTTTTGCCCGTTAAAGAAAATTTCACCTGCGGTGGGGTTATCAATAGTACCTATAAGATTTAGAAAAGTAGTTTTCCCACTACCAGATGGACCTACAATTGTAGCATAATCTCCTCGTTTTATAGCAAAATCAATACCATTTATAGCCTTAATAGTTGCTTCTCCAAAAGGATATTCTTTAGTTAAACCTTTAGTAACAATTACATAATCTTCGTCGTCTGCCAAGCATCTCACTTCCGACTTGATTATCAAATAGTAATAGCTATAAAAAGCGTTTCTAATAATCTTGAATATAATTTTCTTAGACTTAAAAAGAAAAATAACAAAGCAGATTATGGCTTATCTGCTGATGTTGTTGTTGTTTCAGGTTCTAATGGGATTGCCATTGCCATTATTAGATAAACAATTAGTACTACACCACCTGAAATAACAAAAAACACTACCCAGAGCAAACGAACTATATCAACTTCCATATCAAAATATTTAGCTAAACCTGCTGACAATCCAGTTAGCATTTTATTGTCTCTTGATCTATATAATTTCTTTTCAGTCGAAGTTGTTGGTTGTGTTGCATTAGTTTGATTAGTAGAACTTCTTGCTTTCTCTTTTCTATCTATAGCTATTTTTTCACCACAACTAGCACAAAATTCTGCAAAGTCTTCATTTGCTGCTCCACAATTTTGACAAAACACTGCCATTTAATTCACCTATAATCTATAAGAGAATTATCCCTTTATCTTTTAAAATCTTTTCAAATTAAAACCAAGAACAATTATTAAGAAATGTTGGTTAAATCAATAATAATTTTATTCGATAGTCCCTTTACGATTTCATAACTATAATTATTATCTATATTTTTTACAAGGATTTTTTTAACGAAAATATTATTTTCATTTAAGAAATGTTTTACAGGCCATAATTCTATTGAGAAGGGGAATTCTTTTCCATAACCTCTTTGTAACTCTTTTTTAAGTTCTTTAGTTATTTGCCCATTAAAAATTACTATTAATTTTTTTACTTGGTATCCACTACGATTTACAATAAAAGGATAAATGAGTGTTTTCCGTAAATCTCGGGAAGATAGTCCTGATTCTTCTTTATTTTTTGCTTCATATATTGAAAAAATTCCATCAGTAAATTGGAAAAAATCCAACCGTTTGTTTATTTTTGCATATTTCAAGTAACCTTCATCTAGTAATATCTGCAATAAACGCTCCTTTGAACCTCGAGAGAAATAAACCCAATTGTTGGTTTTTTCTTTACTTGAATGGAACCACCCTTTCTTACATTTCCAACATTTACGGGAAAATTGTTCAGAAGCTTTAATTTTTTGTCCACAAAAATTGCATATTTTCCAATCAGCATTTATTAATTGGTTTCTTACTTGGATTTCCATAAAATCTGGAAAATCATCAATATGTGCATATTGCCATTTTCTATAGTAATATTTAGTATTTATTTTAAATGGCTTTTCTATGATAAAATATTCAGCTTGGTTTTCTGTTAAATGTTCAAAGATACTTTTAATTGATTTATCCTCAGAATTATTTTTCATAGCTAATTTTACTATCTTTTGCATAGCTAGTCCTTTCAAAGTATTTCGTTTTTGTAATTGGTCCTCACAACCAATAGTGATAATATCAACTTGAAACTTATCATTTGATAAAATATCTAAACTGGGCATCTGTAAAAATTAGTTCAAAATAAGCTATATAAAATCAAATAAAAAAAGAAAGGAAAATAATTAAACTAAATTAAATCTCTCAAATAATCAATTTATAATTTAGTTAATTCTGAGCTTATTTTCCATAATTCTTCTTGTAGTTGTTTATCATAGGAAGTCTTGGAAGTTTCTTGTGGTTTTCTTTTAACGAAATATTTTCCAGTAATATTCTGAACTTCAGGTGAACTAGCTAAGTAAATAGCTGTGTCAGCTCCTTTCTTTGGTGTTATGAAAAATGGAGCCGCTGATAAAAGAAATGAATAAAAGGATCTCTGTCTTGGAAGGTTAGTTTTTACAATGCCTGGATGATAAGTGTTTACTGTTAATCCCGTTGCTTTAATCTTTTCACTAAGATGATATGTGAACATTATCAAGGCTAACTTTGAATTCATATATGCTTGCATTCCACTATAGTGTTTGGTCATATTTATATCATCAAAATTAATCTTTCCAGCTTTGTGAAACGATGAACTTGTACTAACAATACGCGATGGTTGTCCCTTTCGTAATAGCTCTAATAGTTTGTTTGTCAAAAGAAACGGTGCAAGATAATTTACTGCATAAGTCATTTCAATACCATCTTCTGTTATGGTATGTTCTGGTTGATATAATCCGGCATTGTTCACAAGAACATCTAATCTATCATATCGCTCTTTAATCTCATTCACTAATCTAAGAACTTCAGATTGTTTTGAGAAATCAGCAATTAACAATTCGATTAGACTATTTCTTGTTCGGTTTTTTATATTTTGAACTACTTGTTTACCAATATCTTCATTTCTACCAGTGATTATTACTGTAGCTCCTTGCTCAGCTAATCCTCCAGCTATTTCCAATCCTATCCCAGATGTAGCGCCTGTTACTAGGCAAATCTTTCCTTTCATTTAATAACCCACTCTAAAAATTGGTTTTTAATAACCTCTCAATCTATCGTTTCTAACCTTAAAAAAGTTAGTGTGAAAACAGTGCATGAAAAATTAATTAAAATTAATAATCGAAAAAAAAAATTATTGTTGATTTCTTTTTCTGTTATTAATCGATTCAATAGCTTCAACAGCTAAATAATACAATTGGGTATTCTTTTCTCTCATGGTTACTTTATATAATGCGTTAAGTGCTTTTTCATCGCCAATTTTCTCTAACACTCGAACTGCTTGATGTTGTACATATCTGTCTTTATCATTAAGTAATACATTAATGATATGTTTTATTACTGTTGAAGAACCAATCTCGCCTAGTGCTAAAACAACTTCTGATCGTAATATTGGATCTTCATTTTGATTTAATTTTTTGACTAGAACATTTATGGCTTCATCGTTTCCTATCTTACCAAGTGCTTTTGCAGCTTGGAATTTTGTTCCTTCTTCATTTCCATCTAAACAACTAACTAAAACATCGATAGCACGTTCAGATTTCAAACTTCCTAAAATCATACAAGCACTAGCTTGGAAAGTTTCACTTGTATTTTCTTTCAAGAGAGCAATTAATAAGGTAATTATTTGTTCATCAGCTTTTTCTATGATGTATTTTATTGCTTCTTGTCGCAAATTGATATCACTATTTTCAAGATTTAATACTTGAGCATTCATTTCTTTTGATAATTTCATAACATATCTTCTCAGTTTTATAATTTTTCAAATAATGTTAAATTTAAAGTAGACTACTTTAATTAGAAAAAATCTCGGAAAAATATTTTCAAATCAAATCTACTAAATTTATTTACTATATAAATAATAAAATAGTATCAAATAAATCTTTACTTCATTTTAATTCATATCTTTAAGTAAAAAAGTAGAAAAAGGGAAAAATTTTATAATGAGAGAGAAAGACCTCTAAAATGCAGAAGAATTTCTTAATTAGAAAGCTATTCAAAAGATTCTTAAAGAGGAAGAAAAACTCTGCAATAAATAATTAATAAAGGAAAATGAAATTATCTAGGTGAAAATAACTATGGCCGATGATAAACCCCATCTAAACCTAGTAGTAATAGGACATGTCGATCATGGTAAATCAACTATGACTGGCCACATGCTATTCTTAGCCGGTGCTGTTGATCAACGTTTGATTGACAAGTATGCAGAGGAATCTGAGAAGATCGGCAAACCTTCATGGAAGTATGCTTGGGTTCTCCAAAAATTACAAGAAGAACGTGAACGTGGTCTAACCATTGATGTTTCTTTCTTCAAATTTGAAACCAAGAATACAGTCTATACAATTATTGATGCTCCCGGTCACAGGGACTTTGTTAAGAACATGATTACAGGTGCTTCTCAAGCCAATGCTGCAATTCTTGTCGTATCTTGTGAAAAGAACGATCTTGAAGCTGGCCTAGCTACTGAGCGTGTTGAGAAGACCCCCAAAGGCGATCGACGTATCCCTGGTGGTCAAACTGTTGAGCATTTAACTTTAGCAATTACACTTGGCATTAGCCAAATTGTTGTTGCTGTCAACAAGATGGATCTTGTTGATTTCAAAGAAGACGCTTACAATACAGTTGTCGAGCGTGTTCAAGCGCTAATTGACGGATTTGTTAAATCAAATCTAGTTCCAAAGGATCGTGTTGAAGGCATAAAATTTGTACCTACCAGTGGTATGACTGGTGATAATCTTGTCCAAAAGAGCGATAAGATGCCATGGTATAAAGGCCCAACACTAATGGAAGCTCTTAATGAGTTTTCAGTTCCTGAGAAACCAACAAACAAACCATTGCGTATGCCAATCCAAGATGTATATGCCATTAAAGGTGTTGGTACTGTTCCAGTTGGTAAAATTGAATCTGGTACTCTCAAACCAGGTGTAGAAGTTATCTTCCCAATTTCAAAGAAGAAAGCTAAAGTACAATCTATTGAGATGCACCATGAACAATTGCAATCTGCTGGTCCAGGTGATAACATTGGTTTCAACATTAAAGGCATTGCTAGAAACGAGATCACAAAAGGTGATGTTGTTGGCTTGCCAGGCGCAGATGAACCAAAAATATGTGACACCTTTACTGCTCGTACATTTGTTTTGAAGAATCTTTCAAAACCAGGTGCAAATCAACCAACTGGTATGAGCAAAGGTTATGCACCAATTATTCATCTTGGTCAAGCTGCACAAGCATGTCAAATTGTTGACTTCACAGTTTTGAAGAAATCTTCAGCACGCAAATCTCTTGTAGCAACTGGTGATTATGATCCAGAACAATACTTATTACAAGGTGACTTTGCTGAAATTACCTTCCAACCATTTGCCCCATTCATTTGTGAAAAATATGCAGATTACCCATCCTTAGGTAGATTTGCAGCCCGTGATATGGGTCAAACCGTTGCAGTAGGAATTGTAACTGAAGTTAAAACAAAATAAGGTTGAGGATTAATTCCTCTCTCTTTTTTTCTATTTTTAATACAAATTTCATCGTTATTTTAGCTTTAAAATGGATTTGAAACACATAAATATTATAAAGAATCTATATTTGATGTATGTAAGATAAATAATATAATTAGTAGTGATTTGATTGCCTGGCAAAAGTGAGAGTACGAATATGAGCGATTTAACAAAAGATCAAAAAGTAGGTCATGAAATGATTTCTGGTTTAACTCAGTTACTCATTTTGCTCATTCTCAAGAAAGGCCCACAGCATGGCTATGAACTTGCAAGTCGATTAGAACCAATTTATGGTAGACGCCTTTCCCCAGGAACAATTTATCCACTTTTACAACGTATGGAAAATAAAGAATACATTCAAAGTAAATCACTTACTGTTGCAGGACGGGAAAGAAAAACTTATGTTATTACTCGCATGGGTCGAATTGCATTAGATAACGCTCAGTTAACTTTGCATTCAATATTGAATATTGAAAGCTCTGGTATTGATCAAGAAGCACCTGGTGTGGAACTTCTTAAAAGTTTAGCTCAATTTAGAATTCTATTATTATTGGAACAATCACCTATGCATGGATATGATCTAGTTGAAAAATTAGATAATTACTTTGGGCAAAAAATTGCCTTAGGAACAATTTACCCTTCCCTTCATCGATTAGTTGATAAGAATTATATTATAAGCAAATCCGAATGGGAAGGAGATCGTGAGCGTAAAGTTTATGAGTTAACACCGTTGGGCCTAACAGCATTGAAGAATGTTTTAGTGGAAATAACAGCTATTGCAAATGATGAAATTTTTAATTAGCAAAAATTAGTTGTAAAAAGAGAAAGGTTTAACCTATTTAATCGAAAATACTTTAATGTGAAGAACTATTAGGTTTAATACTTGAATCAAAAAAAAGATTTGTCTATCAATTTGAAGGAAAAGAAAATGCGTGAAACTTATCAAGCTTGGTTTATTATTAGCGACATTCTTGGTATATTTTTCATTATATGGGGAGCTATAACTGAGAATCATCCATTAATACCAGGAGATGTTTGGTTAGTACTACCTGGTATTATCTTATTTATCGTGGGAACATATGGGATAATTGAGGGTTTTCTAATCAGTAAACGATTATTATTTGTCGTCAAGAAACATCTTAATGATGATTTAACTCTTGAAAGTTTAGCTAATTATCTAAATATGACTGTTGAATCTACTAGAGAGCTACTAATGATTCAACGCTCTCGAGGGAAATTACCATACACATTTGATCCTGAAAGTGGAATTTTAATCCAATCATCTGAAATTGGTATTTGCGAGCAGTGTGCAAATTCGAATGTTACCACTCTTTATTGTCCGGTTTGTGGTACAATTCAAAAAAAAGATGTTAATATGGAGAAATAAAATTAATCATTAATATAGAGTTGATATTTTATGCCAAAAAAATTTAAGGGAATCGGTTGTCCTTGTATAACTCCTTTTGATGAACACGAGGAGTTGGATTTAACAACATTAAGGGAGTTTATTGATTATTTAATCAATAGTGAAATTAATGCTATAATTCCTGCTGGCGCCTGTGGTGAACCTTACACTTTAAATAATACTGAATATCAAGCTGTAATCGATGCGGTTATTGATCAAGTTAATGAAGCAGTGCCAGTTTTCGTTGGATTACCATCCGAATCAACACATCGATTATTAAAAATAGGTAAATATGCTATTGATGCTGGTGCAGATGGGTTAGTGATTTATCCACCATTAGTGCCTAAAATTTCAGCAACTGAACTTGTCAATCATTATGAATTTGTAAGCTCTAAGCTAGATAGCAGTTTATTGTTTGTTAATGATCCAGATAGATCAAATATTGATTTACCGGTCGAATCAATTGGTAAGATTTCAAAATTTAGTAACATTGTCGGAGTAATTGAAGTTAGTAATGATTTCAAGAAAATACCTCAAATTAGTTCAATCGTTAGTGATGGCTTTATGGTTTATACTGGTCGTGGATTATTAGTACCTCAAGCTATTAAAGAAGGAAAAGTAGAAGGTGCAATAGTATCAAGTGCAAATGTAGTACCAAATATGTTAGTTGAGTTATTTGAAGCATATAATGTTGAAATGAATGAACGTTTTGAGGAACTTCAAACTAAACTTATTCCTCTTGAAATAGGTTTAAAGCTTGGAACTTTTCCAGTAGCAATTAAAGCTAGCATAAATATGTTAGGGATAAATGTTGGAAATCCACGATTGCCAATTCAACCATTATCAGAAAGCGATTTGGAAAAACTGCGAAATATACTGATTGGTGCAGGTTGTTTGCGTGCTCCATCTAAAGAAGAGGATGATGAAAATCAATTAGAAGAAAAAGAAGAAGATTAGATCAATTGTTCATAGAGTTAATGTTTAAAATCCTTATTAACTAGTAATTGTAGGGTAGTAAAAATGACCATTGTCCTAGCATATTCTATTATTGTCCCATCAGTATCAATTTTAGCTTTGCTTATTGCTGGTGTAGAGGATATTTTATTTCGAGAAGTAAAACATGAATTCATTTGGATAGTCATGGCAGTAATTGGTTTTGTAATGGATATATTATATATTGCATTTTACAATCAATTTGGATATGATGAATATACTGATGCTTTAGCGCAGGTATTGTTAACTATTGTAGTTGGATTTATCATAGGTTTTGTTTTATTTTATGTTGGTGCTTGGGGTGGTGCTGATACAAAAGCTTTATGGGCATTATCTGTTTTAACACCAGTATACCCACTTCAGCAGACTTTGTTGGGCTATTCCTTCTTAAATCCCATACCAGTAATTGAATCCTCAATATTTTCGATTTTATTGAATTCTGGTATTTTAGCGATTTTCTACCCTTTAGTTCTAATTATCATTAATTCAATAACAGCTATTCGAGGTTCATTATTTGATGAAGTAAGAGGAACCAATTCCCAAAAAATTCGATGTTTCCTTTTTGGCTACAAAAAGAAGGTTACTAAAATAAATGCTGATAAATTACATTTTGATTTCATGGAAGAAATTCCAATTAAGAAATTCGAAGGATTATTTAAAGGAGACTTCACAGGAAGACTTGATGGATGTTTCATTGGATTATGTAAATATAATTTAATTGGTGATTTTGCTGGGAAGGTATTTGGTAAGATTCTAAAAACAATTGATCAACCATTTGAGGATTTGAAAATTGATGAAATTTTAAAACAAGCTAAAGAAATTTTATCATTTAAAAAATCTTTTGAGGATGACGATTTAGAAGAGCAACCCGATGCACGATTAGTAAAATACCGTTCAACTTTTTCCAAAGACTCTAAGATAGCAATAAATGATAATGAAAAATTAATTGATTACAATGGTCAGTTTTCTGGTGAATTAGATGGATATTTTTTAGGTGAAATTGATGGTGTATTTGATGGAACATTTGAAGGCCAACTTTTAGGACAATTAGAAGGAGATTTTTCAGGTACATCAAAAAGTGGTAAGATTTTAGGTAAGAAAGAATATTTTGAAAATGATTGGAAAATAAAGGTAAGAGTAGGCCTTGAAGAAGATTTGAAAATGGAACGTCGTCAATTACGAACCATTTGGCAATTACAAACAACGAAAAAAGAAACCGTTTGGGTTACACCTGGTTTGCCTTTTGTATTTCTAATGCTATTTGGATATATTTTATATTTACTAATTGGCAACATTGCATTGTTGATTTTTTCACTTTAATTAATAGAAAAAATAGGAAATTTAAAAAAACTAGCGAAGAATTTTTTATTCGGTATGTAAATGACATCAAGGTAAAGACATATGGACGAATTTGTTATTGTTGGTGCAGGTCCCGCAGGGATTTTTTGCGCTCTAGAACTCCTGAAAAAAGGCATTGAAAATATTACTTTAATTGATAGAGGAAAAGAGGTTTTCAAAAGGAAATGTCCACGCCGTGAAAGAAATACTGAATGTGTAGCTTGTCGTACTTGTGACATCACTAGTGGTTTTGGTGGTGCAGGTGCATGGTCAGATGGTAAAATCACTAAGGATGTTTCTGGAACTGTTGGTGGATGGATGAGTGATTTTCTAACAACTGAGGAACTGACAGAATTTACTGAATATGTTGACAAAACAATTTTACAATTTAGCAATGGTGGAGATAGGTATTTCAGTCCAGATCCCGAATTTGTTGACCGTATGAAAAGTAAATGCCGAACAGAGAATATGAAACTAATTACCTATCCTATTCGACATTTAGGCACAGACAATGCTTCAGCTATCATGGATAATTTCTATAAATATTTGAAAGAGAAGATAAATATCGTCTTGAAAAAAGAAGTAGATAAAATATTAGTTAATAATGGTGTTGTTGAAGGAGTTTCAGCTAAGGATGGCACCATCTATAAAGCTAAAAACGTTGTTATGGCTGTAGGCAGAGGTGGCACTAATTGGTTAAAATCTGAATGTGACAGATTGGGTATTAAATATTCTAATAATGCTGTTGATATTGGCGTTAGAGTAGAAACACTCAATGAATACTGTGCAGAATTTACTGATAATCTCTATGAGTTCAAAATCGAGTATGTAACAACTACTTATGAAGATAATGTTAGAACTTTTTGTGTCTGCCCGGGAGGCTATGTCACAACAGAAAGATATGATGAGACTACTTGTGTAAACGGTGAAAGTAGAACTGATATTAAAAGCCCAAATACTAATTTTGCTATTTTAGTAACATGCAATTTCACCGAACCGTTTAAACAACCAATTCAATACGCAAAACATGTGGCTAATTTAGCCAATATGTTATCAGGTGGAAATTCAGTTTTAATCCAAAGATTTGAGGATTTGAAGAATGGTCGCCGTTCAACACCCGATCGATTAAGTCGTTCTGTAATCAAACCCACTCTCGAGAGTGCTGTTGCAGGCGATATTAGCTTTGCAATGCCAAGTAGAGTTATGAGTGATTTACGTGATTTTATTTCCCACTTGAATGGTATTATGCCAGGGATTGATGGTCCCAATACTTTGCTCTATGCTCCAGAAATCAAGTTATATAGCATCCGAATTGACTTGAATAAAAAACTTGAATCTAAAACTATAAAGAACCTTTACTTTATTGGTGATGGTGCTGGCATTACTCGAGGTGTTATGCAAAGTGCTATTTCAGGTACTCTAGTTGGAAAAAAATATAATAAGAAATCACAAATCTTTTGTTTATTTTCTTCTCTTCTTTTTCTTCTCTTCTAATTTAGCTCTTTGTTCCTGTAAATCTTTTATCGTGCCAATCAAAATTCCATCTAAAGTAAATACTTCAGCGTTATCAAAATCAATACCTTCTCTCATCAATACAGTAGCTTTGAAGATATTTTCATCAACAGAATATCCTTCAATAAACTGATTAAATGCTGGAAGGATAATATGAACTCTCTCATTACGATTTGAAGTGCTTAGCCATTTTGCCTTTACCCATACTTTTTCAGTTATTTTTACACCTAATTCATCTCTAAATTTGTATGCAGGATGAGCATGTCCCATGATGGTTATGTCTGCATCAATTACATCTAAAGCTGGATTTGCATGTCCATGCCATAAACCTATTGATTTCCCAGTTTTTCTTTCTTCTAATTTTAAGCCTGTTGTAGGTACTATTTCAATACCTTCTTGCATTACTTCCTCTAATTTCCCATCATGATTTCCTTTTATAATGGTTAATCGTGTGTATTTCTTGATACGCTTGAAGAATTCCCAAATTCTTCCAGGTAGAGGGTTTGCTGTACCATAAATTTCATCTTTAAAATCTCCTAAAACAATTACTCTTCTTGGTTTATACTGTAAAACTAAATCTAACAATTCTTCTTCAGGTAACATTTTTGTTGGCACAATAATCCCTTTTTTATTTTGGCCATATACAAAACCAATATGTAAATCTGCTATAATCAAGATTTTACCAAAATTTTTTTCTTCAATTAATATGGCTGGTTTTCCAGGGATAAACCATGAATCAGCAGTAATATCGTCTTCAAATTCATCATTAGCCATATTAATTTCAGCTCTTAATTACAATAAATTCAAGAAAGCACTTTAAAATATTGCAATCAATTTTACAAATAATAGATCTATTAAAAGCTCTAATCCTTCTCTTTTGATATCAGTAATTTCGAAAAAAGATTTTAATGGTTTTCCATCAAGTTCTTTCCCTTTAAGACACTGAATCCATTCCCCATGTGTATCCATTAAATCTGAAAGATGGGTTTCATAATCTTCAGTTTTAAATTCGGAAACACTATATTGCTCCATTGATATAAGGTATTGCAGAAAAGGTAGATAATACTCTATATCTACATTTTCAGTCAATAATCGATCTAAAAATTCAGCTGCAACTAATATTCTTTTGTTGAAATCCATTGTTAATGAGGTGCTATCTAATATTCGTAGAAGTAATTCCAAGCCTAATTTAATATCTGAAATAACTTCATTCTTAACATCAGCAATTATTTCATAGCTATCTATTCCAAATTCTATTTTTGTTCCAATTGTTTCCTTCACTTTATCTATCTTTTTAGCATGACTGACAATAACTTTCAAATTATCTTTTTTATTGTTAAAAATTAGTTTGTTGAAAACATTCAGTCGGTTACTAATTAATATGAATTGATTATTAGATGGATTTTTAATAAAATGGCGTAAATCGTCAATTTTGCCTTCACTAATATCTTGCTGTTGAATTATTTGTGGTGTTGCGTCATTATTACCGTTATTATTTATCATTTTTGGAAAATTATCAATTATTTGAATTAATCCTAATAACATCTTAAAATATGGTTTATTTTCACAATCTTTTTGACATTTGGATATAATTTTATTAATTAGAGATTCAGCTTTTTCTAATTCTATTGTTGTGGGTGTGATTAAAGCTAAACCAAATTGCCTTTTTTTTCTCATAAAGTTGGGATCTTTCAATGAAATAATTTTTGCATAAGCAGTGTGTTGTTTAATTTTTCGGACAGAAAATTCTGTCGAACGAATTACCCACATTAATAAACTATGGTCATTATAATTAGCAGGTAATTCAAAATCATCTGGTGATTTTTTTCTAATTATTGGCCCCTTAATAGAATCAAATTCAATTAACAATAAATTCAATTCTGTATTATCTGTCATTTTTTTTGCCCTTTTTTTGTTTGATGGATTCAATTAATTCTGATAATTCCTATAAGCCTCTCTTAGTTTTTCTAGTCCTTTCTGGTTGACCAATCTAGTCATGCCTAAATTTACCTTCGGATTTCCAATGAATAAAGCTAAATAATCATCTTTTGTACAATTAATCCTAGAAATGACACTATATTGATTCTTTCTTCCTTCTTCTAGAATAATAGTTTCCACTCCACCAGCTTCTAATTCACCTTGAAAATCCTCTGTGGCAGAGAAAATCTTTGCTACATATGCTGCATAAATAATTGAATCCTCTTCACCTGTGAATGATTCACCAACAAGCAAGCCATTGGGATCTGTTATTAAAACAATTTTTGCTTTTACTTGCTCGCGTATGTCTGCTGCAATGCTATTGAAATCTATTTTTATTGTTCCTACATGTTTTGCTATCGCTTTAACAAATGGTTCAAAAACAGTTTCTGGATTAACAATAGTGGTTTCAAAAAGCTTGAACTTAGTTATTACACTGGGAAACAAATTCTTTAATGGGAATAGTATACAATCGAAAATTGTCAAAGCATCAACAGCTTCTTGAAGATCTTGCTTATGAGCATAAATAATGAAATTTGAACACATAGGTGAAAATTCTAATATATTTTCAATGCATCGCTGTAGTTCTTCTTGAGCTTCCGAAAAGCGATTTTTTTGTGAGCTATCAATTACAAATATAAGAGTTGATACGTTTTCAAAGTATTCATTTTTCATTGACCCATGCAATTCAGATAATCTTAATTCTTCCTGCCCAGGGGGTATGAAGAATGAGTAGTTTTTTTTCAAAAATTTTTTCTGAAATAATTCAATTTCCTCACTTGGAATTCTTCGTTTTGCAGCTTCTATTGATATAAATTGCATTATATCTTGAATTGAACTCTTGCCAGCATTATCTAATCCCGCTATAAGGATTTTTTGAGTTTCTAATTCAACGACATGATCTTGAATTTGCAATTCTTAGCCATCCAAATCTTTTTTCAATGCAATTTAATTACTTGCGATTAATTTTTAATGAATCTCATAATGTAATTCGGATTATGGGATTAAAAAACCACGATTTTTCATTTCAATAGAAAAATTCTTGAAGGAATTAAACATTAATAAATTTAAAGCTAAATAAATCATGTCAAAAACCAGGGGAAAAGTATCGTAATACCAATCGAGTAGTGCTGCCCAAACCGTTTGGAATCAATTTAAGGTTTTTATTCATTATCACAGTAGAGTATATCACTCTAGTCACTGTTATGTATGAGCATAAAGACAATATACTGTACATAGCATGTAAGTGATAAGAATGATTAAATTCAATCTTAAATTGCTTTTCTTGTAGTAATATTTAAAAGACAATAGAACACGAAAAGTGATTATTGCTCTTCCAGCTGGAGTAAATTACCTTTTTGGCATGTAATAGTGTCCTAGAAGTCCGTGTCAGTGAGGCAAAATTGAATGTCTGAATCTGAAAACATAACGATAGAAGATAGATGGGTTCTTGTAGAATCAATGGTAAAAGAATTAGGGCTCGTTAGACAACATCTTGACAGCTATAATGAATTTATCCAAAATGGTATGCAAGATGTAGTTAAAGAAATTGGAAAAATACAGCCTGAAATTCCTAATTATTATGTGAGAATCAATAAAATCGATATGGATCCTCCAAACATACGCGAAGCAGATGGTTCATTAAATAATATTTATCCTAGTGAAGCACGTATTAGAAATTTAACTTATACTGCTCCTTTATATCTAGAAATGACCCCTGTTCGTGTAGATGAAGCAGGCAACGAAATTCCACGTGAAACATCAAGAGTATTCATAGGCAGAATGCCTATTATGCTTAAATCAAAAGTATGTCCTTTAAGCAGAATGACGGATGAAGAATTAATCAAAGCCGGTGAAGATCCAAATGATCCTGGTGGTTATTTCATAATTAATGGTAGTGAAAGGGTACTTGTAACACAAGAAGACTTAGCACCTAATAGAATTCTAATTGAATTAAAAACTGGTAGTGTTACCAGTATGGCTAAGGTATTTAGTACCGCACAAGGTGTTCGTGCACCTGTTACTATGGAGCGTTCAAGAGATGGTAGCTTAAACGTAAGCTTCCCTTCAGTTCCACGTAAAATACCCTTTGCAATTCTTATGAAAGCTTTAGGATTATCATCAGATAGAGCTATTGTAGAAGCTGTTTCCGATGATCCTGATGTTCGTAAAGAATTGATTCCTTCTTTAGACGAAGCATCTGAAGTTACTGATGAGGAAAATTCTCTTGATTTCATCGGCAAAAGGGTTGCTGTTGGTCAAACAATAGATTATCGTATAAAACGTGCAAGAGAAATCTTAAACCGTTATTTATTACGTCATATTGGAACTGAAGAAGAAGATCGCATTGGGAAAGCATTTTTCCTAGGTCAAATGGCTCAAAGATTACTTGAATTGGAATTAGGAAAAAGGGATGAAGATGATAAAGATCATTACTCAAATAAAAGATTAAAATTATCAGGAGAATCACTAATTTCGCTCTTCAGAGTAGCATTTATGAGTCTTTGTCGTGATATAAAGTATCAACTCGAGAGAACAGCCGTTCGAGGTAGAACTCCCAATATTAAAACAGCTGTCCGAGCAGATGTTATTACTGAAAGATTACGTCATGCTTTAGCTACAGGTAATTGGGTCGGTGGTAAAGCCGGTGTAAGCCAATTGCTTGATAGAACTAATTATATCTCAACACTAAGTCATTTAAGAAGAGTTGTAAGTCCTCTAAGTAGAAACCAACCACACTTTGAAGCTCGTGACCTTCATCCAACACATTTTGGTAAAATCTGCCCAAGTGAAACACCTGAAGGACCAAACTGTGGTCTTGTTAAGAATCTTGCATTAGATGCGTATATCAGTGTAGGTGTAGATGAGAAACAAGTCGAAGAATTCCTAAATACTTTAGGACTTAATCCGTTACAAAATATGAAATCTACAGATGCCTGTAGAGTCTTCTTGAATGGCCGTTTGCTAGGCTCACATCCAAGCCCCAAAGACTTTGTTAATGACATTAGAAAAGCTAGACGAAAAGATGCAATAAGCTCAGAAGTAAATGTTAATTTTTACGAAGATGTGGAAGAGATTCAGATAAATTGTGATCATGGAAGAGTTAGACGACCTTTAATCGCTGTTGAAAAGGGTAAAGCAAAGCTTGAGAAAAAACATATAGAGAAAATTCTTAGCGGTTCTTGGTCATGGTCAGATCTTATTAGAAAAGGTGTTATCGAATATCTTGATGCTGAAGAAGAAGAAAGTTCATACATTGCTATGATTCCAGAGGATTTGGAAGACGATGGTTCTTATACTCATTTAGAAATTTCTCCAAGCTCAATTTTAGGTATTTGTGCTTCATTGATTCCTTTTGCTGAACACAATCAATCACCAAGAAATACTTATGAATCTGCTATGGCAAAACAAGCTTTGGGTATGTATGCAGCAAATCACCGTTTACGAGTCGACACGAGATCTCACATTTTATTCTATCCTCAGAAACCTTTTGTTAAAACACATGGAATGGATATTATTAATTTCGATAAACGTCCTGCAGGTCAAAATATGGTTATTGCACTTCTAAGTTATGAAGGGTATAACATGGAAGATGCTATTATTTTCAATAAACAATCAATAGAAAGAGGTTTAGCTCGTTCAGCATTCTTTAGAAGATATGAAGCTGAGGAACGGCGATATCCTGCTGGTCAAGAAGATAAATTTGAACGAATGTCAAAAGATGTTCGTGGATTTAGACCACCTGAAGCTTATGTCCATTTAAGTGCTGATGGTATTGTTGAACCTGAAAGTCAAATTCAAGGTGATGAGGTAATCATTGGAAGAACTTCACCACCAAGATTTCTTGAAGAATATAGTGAATTTGAAGTTCGAGCACCTATTCGACATGAAACAAGCATCAGTATGCGTCATAGTGAAGAAGGATTTGTTGATACAGTAATTCTCACTGAAACAAGTGATGGTAATCGCTTAGTTAAAGTAAAAATGAGAGATATGCGTATACCAGAGCTCGGTGACAAATTTGCTTCAAGACATGGTCAAAAAGGAGTTATTGGTTTAATAGCTCCACCAGAAGACTTGCCATTTACTGCAGAAGGAATTGTTCCTGATATTATTGTTAATTGTCATGCTATTCCATCTCGTATGACAATAGGACAAATTCTCGAAACAATGGCTTCTGTATTAGGTGCAAAGAAAGGAACCGTTATGGATGCTACTCCTTTTGAAGGAATATCATCTGATGCTCTTGTTAAAGGCATGAAAGAACTTGGCTTAAATTACTATGGAAAACAAGCAATGTATAATGGTATAACAGGCCGAAAATACGATGTTGATATATTTATGGGTATGGCTTATTATCAAAAACTACATCATCTAGTCAAAGATAAAACACATGCTAGATCAAGAGGACCAGTTCAGATTTTAACAAGACAACCTACTGAAGGTCGTGCTCGTGAAGGTGGTCTTCGATTTGGTGAAATGGAACGAGACTGTTTGGTTGGTCATGGTGCAGCATTGCTTCTTAAAGAACGATTATTAGAAGAATCCGATAAAACCACAATCAATGTTTGTGGCAATTGTGGAGTAATAGCTACCTATGATAGAAATCGGGACAAATACTTCTGTCCTGTGTGTAAGAGCGAAGCTGATGTTTCATCAGTCGTGATGAGCTATGCATTTAAACTTCTCTTACAAGAGTTGATTTCGCTTGGAATGGCACCAAGGCTAGTATTAAAGGACCAAGCGTGATGAGATGGAGGGTTAAAAAATGGCGTTTAAATTACCAAAATTAATTGATGCATTACAATTCGGGTTATTATCACCCGATGAGATTCGTAAGATGAGTGTAGTAAGAGTAATTACAGCTGACACTTATGATGAAGACGGCACAGCAATACCTTCTGGATTAATGGATGGTCGATTAGGAACAATTGACCCAGGCCAAAGATGTAAAACATGCGGTAATAGGGTTGGCGAATGTGAAGGGCATTTTGGTCATATAGAATTAGCGCGACCAATTGTTCATGTAGGTTTCAACAAGAAAATTTACAAAACCTTAAGAGCTGTCTGTCGTGATTGTAGTAGAGTCTTATTAACAGAAGAAGACATTTACAAATTCAAACAAGAAATGGTGAAGTACCAAAAACGTTGGGATCAAAGCGATGTAGCAATGATTAATGAGATTCTAAAAAGAGCTGCTAAAATGGAAACTTGCCCTCACTGTCAAGCTTTACAATCAAAAATACGATTAGAAAAACCAACAACTTTCTATGAAGAAGTACGTGTTAGCAAGAAGAGCAAAACAACTGATCGAAAGAAGCTCTCACCATCTGATGTTCGCGATCGATTAGAACGAATACCTGATGATGATTGTCCATTATTGGGCATTAATCCTGATTATGCTCGTCCTGAATGGATGGTTCTAACAGTTCTACCAGTACCCCCTGTAGCTATGAGACCAAGTATTACTTTAGAATCAAGCATTAGATCAGAAGATGATCTTACTCATAAATTAGTAGATATCATCAGAATTAATCAACGTTTACGAGAAAATATTGAAGCAGGTGCACCTCAGCTTATTGTTGAAGATCTTTGGGAATTATTACAATATCATGTTACAACATATTTCAACAATGAAGTGTCTGGTATCCCACCAGCAAGACACAGATCTGGACGTGCACTACGTACTTTAACTCAAAGATTAAAAGGCAAAGAAGGTCGTTTTAGAAGCAATCTCTGTGGTAAAAGAGTAGACTTTTCATCTCGTACAGTTATCTCTCCAGATCCTAACTTGAGCATTAATGAAGTGGGTGTTCCAGAAGAAATAGCGATGCAATTAACTATTCCTGAAAGAGTCACTGAATGGAATATTGAAGAATTAAAAGAACTAGTCATGAGAGGACCAGTTAATCATCCAGGTGCTAACTATATTATCAGACAAGAAGGATTACGTATAGATTTACGTTTTGTTAAGGAAAAACGAAATGTAGCTGATTCATTAGAACCAGGCTTTATAGTAGAACGCCATCTAAAAGATGGTGATATTGTTCTCTTTAACAGACAACCATCACTTCATAGAATGTCAATTATGGCTCACAAAGTAAAGGTTATGCCCTTTAGAACATTCAGATTGAATCTATGTGTTTGTCCACCTTATAACGCTGATTTTGATGGCGATGAAATGAACCTTCACGTTCCACAAAGTGAAGAAGCACAAGCTGAAGCTAGAACATTAATGCTTGCTCAAGAACAAATCTCCTCACCACGATATGGTGGTCCATTAATTGGTGCAAATTGGGATTATATTTCAGCTTCTTACCTTCTTACAAAGCATGGCACTTATTTCAATAAAAAAGAAGCTATGCAATTTATTATCTCCTCAGGGTATAATAAAGATCTACCTGAACCTATTATCAAAGAACCAAAGGAACTTTGGAGTGGTAAACAAATTTTCAGTTTATTTATTCCAGCTGGTACTCATTATACCAATACTGCAAAAATCTGTCATAAATGTCCTGAGTGTAAAAAAGAAGGTTGTGAATTTGACGCTTATGTTACAATCAGAAATGGTGAGCTCCTAACTGGTGTCATAGATAAGAAAGCTATTGGATCACAACAAGAAGGTAGTCTTCTAGGTAGAATCTTAATTGATTTAGGAACTGATGCAGCGAGAGAATTCCTAGATGGAATAACAAAATTATTTGTTAAAGTTCTTTCTTACAAAGGCTTTACAATGGGTTTTTGGAATGTTGATATTCCTAAGGAAGCGAAGGCACGTATTGATGAAATATTAGATGATGCTGAGAAAGATACAAAAGATACCATTGAAGCTTATCGACAAGGTATTTTAGAGCGATTACCAGGACGATCACAAGAAGAAACATTAGAAATGAAGATAATGGAAATTCTTTCAAAATCTCGTTCTACTGCTAGTGATGTAGCTGGTGAGTATCTTGGTATGGAAAATGAAGCAGTAATCATGGCAAAAACTGGTGCCAGAGGTAGTATGCTAAACCTTGGTCAAATGGCTGCTTGTTTAGGGCAGCAATCAGTAAGAGGTGAGCGTATTCAACGTGGTTTTAGAAATAGAACCCTACCACACTTCAAACCAGGAGCATTAGATGCTCCTAGCAGAGGTTTTGTCAGAAATAGCTTTAGACGAGGTCTTACACCTATTGAATTCTTCATGCATGCCTGTGGTGGTAGGGAAGGTCTTGTAGATACTGCAGTTCGTACTTCCACTAGTGGTTATATGCAAAGAAGATTAATTCATGCCTTATTGGATATTAAAGCTGAATATGATGGGACTGTTAGAAATGCAAGCGGTGATATTATCCAATTCAAATATGGTGAAGACGGTATTGATCCTGCTAAAACAGAGCATGGAAAATCAGTCAATATTGATGCAATCCTCGATAGAGTGCTTCAAACAACGATAGAGGAATAAAAAGTAGGTGATAACAATGTCAAAAGCAGAAGACCCCTCTAAGAAAACTTTCGTTACTCATGATGTTATTGAAAAAAGTGTCAAGAAAATGAATGAAGATGGCATGATTCCATTTATCATTGAGGACGAATTAATTGTCAAACTAAAAGAACGTGAATTAACCAAAAAACAACTTACTGAAGTACTAGATTCAGTTCGCAATACTTTTGAACAAGCAATCGTTGAACCTGGTGAGGCAGTAGGTATTGTTGCAGCCCAATCTATCGGTGAACCTGGCACACAAATGACATTAAAAACATTTCACTTTGCAGGTGTTGCAGAATTTACAGTTACTCAAGGTTTGCCAAGATTAATTGAAATTGTTGATGCAAGAAGAAATCCAAGTACACCTATGACTGAAGTTTATCTTGATGAGGATCATCGAAATGATGTCGAGAAGGCAAAAGATGTAGCCAGAATGATTGAATTAACTCGAGTAGAGAATATTGCTTCAAATGTAAGCATAGATCTATCCGAGATGGTTATTATCATAGAAATCGATCTCGATCTATTACATGATAAAGGATTAGATGTTGAGAGTGTTTCATCAACCATAGCTAAAGGAAGAAAGGTTGAAGTAAAAACTGAAGGAAATATGATCTATGTCAATCCAAAACTCGAATCAATAAAAGATATACAAAAAGTTGCTTCAAAAATTAGACAAATGCCAATTAAAGGACTTATGAATATTAAAAGAACACAAATAAGTAAGGATGCAGAATTAAATGAGTTTGTAATTTACACTGAAGGCACTGATTTTGTTAAAACATTAAGAATACCTGGTGTAGATCAAACACGTATTTATACAAACCACACTTATGAAATCGCTGAAACTTTAGGAATTGAAGCTGCCAGAAATGCTATCATAAAAGAATCTATGGAAGTGTTAAAGGCACAAGGGTTAGATGTTGATATACGACACATAACTCTAGTTGCTGATCTAATGA
>JAEORJ010000244.1 GCA_016840945.1 Candidatus Gerdarchaeota archaeon | reverse complement strand
TTCATTTCTTCATTGTTGGCTAATAAATCATCTAATTTTCCTTGGCATTCAATCTTACCATCTTTTAGAACTATGATATTATCTGCACGTCGTAAAACTATTGGTCTATGTGAAACAGCTAGGCAAGTGATGTTTGCATTTGTTTTGAATAATCGTTTCCACAATAATTGCTCAGTTTCTACATCTAAAGCACTTGATAAATCATCAAAAACAAGTATTTCTGGTGTTCTTACAAACATTCTAGCTGCAGCTAATCTTTGTTTTTGTCCTCCAGAGAGCCTAACTCCTTTAGGTCCAATAATAGTATCAAATTTATCTTCAAATCCATTGATTTCTTTTTCTATGACAGCTAATTCTGCAGAAGTCTCGAGATCAGCAGAACCTTCTGGGATATTCATTAGGATATTATTTTTCAATGAGTCACTGAAAAGATATGGTATCTGAGGTGTATAAGCTGTTCTTGGTGGAATCATAAATTCTGATGGATTAGTAATTTCTTCGCCATTCCAAGATATTGTACCGTTTTCTTTTGGCACTAAACCAAGTATTGCCCGTAATAAGGTAGTTTTACCTGAACCAATTCGACCTGTAACTATTGTTATTGAACCCTTGGGTATTTCTAAATTAATATCAGTGATTCCTTTATCTGTACCGTGGTAATGAAAACTGAGGTTTTCAGTTTTCAGAATTTTCAGATAATCTTTATCTGTTTTCTTTATTGGTTCAAAAGGCGGATAATTGGACCACTCATAAATTGGACCATGTTCAACAATATCCTCATAGTGAACACTCTCTTCATGGTTTTGCATTAGAGTTAGGATTCTATCATAACTCACTTTAGCTTGTTGATAAATTGGTATGATATCACCTAACATCCAGATAAAATCACCTATCCACCAGAGTTGTGTTTGGAAGAAGTAAAGATTACCTACAGTAAAATTACCAGCAAACATTTCTTTACCAACAAGAAGTAATATAGTTCCCATCCCTAATGAAATAGCAAATAAATAAATTGCGTCAATTAAAGCAATAAATACCATTTCTCTTACAATAGCAGTTTTTCTAGTATCGCATTTTCCTTTGAAGAAAGTCAAAATATTTTCTTCTGCGCGAGCTACCTTTAGAGTTTGGATTGAACCGAAGATTTTACCTAAAGCATCTGTTACCTCTGATGTTGCTTTTCGTCTAACTTTCCGTAACTTATCCATTTGTTTTCTTCCAGTCAGCCCTACAACAAGTATTAGAATAAATGGTACAAAAATCAATGCTGTAGCTTTCCAATTAATATAAAACATATACGCTAAAGTCCCTGCTGCATAAAAGAGAAATCCTGTTCTAATGGATAATCTATGTGATAAATTAACAACATTCATCACATCACCTCTAAATCTCGAGATAGATTCACCTGAAGTACTAGGTAATGCAACAGCTCCTGGTTTTTTCAATAATCCTCTCATTATATTTCTACGAATCAAAACTTCACTAGCAATATAAAATAACCATAATACAACATCCATTATAGCCCCTAATAAAAAAGTTGACACATAAAAACATGGTATGAGAATAAATAATGTCTTAATATCTAAATTAAAGATAGTTGTTTCATTTGTTATTGTATCAATAATTTCTTGAATTGCAAATGATACTAAGAACCTAGAAACCAACCAACCAATAGCTGAAAAGAAAGAACCATAGAAATAACCTTTCCTAAAATTGATTAATTTACCAGCTAACCGCCAAGTTTTCATTGTAGAACCTCCTCAATACCCTTCTTGAGTAATTGTGAATAATGAGAATTTGGATTTTTCACTAATTTTTCTCGAGAGTCATATTCAACTATTTCACCTTTTTGAAGGAGCATAATATCATCTACTTTATGTAAGGTTGCTAGCCTATGAGCTATGATTATAGCACTTCGATTTTCTAAGAGCTTATCAAGAGCCAAATCTATATACCGTTCAGTTGCTGGATCTAATCTTGAGGAAGCTTCATCCAAGATCACTATTTTAGGGTTTTTCAGAAAAGCTCTTGTTAAAGTTAGGAGTTGCTCTTCTCCAGCTGATAAACCAAGTTCTTCTGAAAAAATTTCTGTATCTAATCCATTTGGTAATTTTTCAAACCATTCCTGTAATCCTATTTCATGTAAAACATTAATGATTTTCTCATCGTGAATTTCTTTGTTAAAAAGTGTAATATTATCTCTAATGGATGCTTTAAAAAGTTCAACTTCTTGAGTAACATACGCTATATGCTTTCGTAATTCTGCTAATTTGATATCATTAGTATATGTTCCATTAATTGCAATGTGGCCTTTTTGTGGGTCATATAATCTAAAAATAAGGCGAGCTATTGTTGTTTTACCACTTCCAGTTTTACCTACAAGGCCTAATTTCCTTCCAGTTGGAATATTTAAATTAATATTCTTTAGAACATAAGTTTCATTATCATAACTAAAATCTAAATTTTTGAAAGATAAATTGACATCTTTATCAGGAAATCCTTCTTTCCCTTCATCTTTAATTTTTGATTCTATCTCAAAAAACTCATTTATACGATCAATATTAGCTAAAGAATTTTGCATTTGCTCTAATTGCCAGAGTATTAATCTTAATGGCCAAAGGATATTTGTACCATATGTAAGTAGTAAAAATAACACTGATGGATCTATACTAGAACCACCATTTCCAATTACATAATAGCTAATTAATAATATAGCCAAATTTAGAATGGCTGCCATTGTAATATTTATAGCATAATATGTTCTTGAAACAAACATTGCCTTAAATTTATTTTTAAAATCTTGCTGAGAGATGTCATGAAAGCGGTTCATAATAAAAGTGTCAGCACCATTTGAACGAACATCTTCTAATCCTGAAATGCTTTCTTCTATAGTACCAAATAATGCTGTTGTTGATTCACGAACTTTTTTCCAAAGTGGTGATGATATTTGTCTCACAAAATATAATCCAATAACAGCAATAATTGTAAAAATTAAAAAGATTAAACCATAAATCCATCCTTCTATAAAAACAGCTATTAAAACACCAATAAGTAGTAAAATACTACCAAAGAAGTAAATTGAAAATGTGCTAAAAAATTCTGATAATGATGAAGCATCACCATCTATTCGTTCAATCATTTCCCCTGTTTTCTTATGATTGTGAAAGGTCATATCAAGATTTATACAATGTCTTGTAAGATCCATACGCAAATCATTGGTTGTAGACCAAGCTAGATTTTGACTAATATATTGCACTAATATGTATAATCCTCTAAAAACTAAACTTAATGCAATATAGATTATTGCTGCTATCAAAATACTAGTTAAATTATATTCATCTCCCGTAGCAGACTCTATATAGAAACGTAAAATTTGTGGATTAAATATTTGAATGGCATTATATGTTATTAATATTAATGTTAATATTATTACTTGCCAGATATATGGTTTAAGGTATTTCTTTAGCATAGAAATGGTATAACGTAAACTAGGGGACATATTTTTTTAACCTACAAATAACCTCATTCTTTTAATGAACACAGAAACTATAAATTTATCATAATAAAATCCATCTATTAATCTTGAAGTAATAAAAAAAATCCTTTTCAGAATTTAGATTGGTATATATAAGATAACTAGTCATTACAACTTGGAAGAGCAATTTTAATAATCATAAAATCATATTTGCTTTAAGAAATGAACCAAAATATAGGCTGAGAGAAGTATGAAGTATAAATTCATTAAATTATTATTTTATTGTGTACTAATAATTACCTCATTTTCACCTTATACTTTAGCAATGATTTCTGAAAATGACAACTATACATCAAATATGACCTTTAAAGAATACTCAATATCAGATTTCAATGAATTTGAAGAATATTACGGTTATGAAGCTATAATAAGCACTAGCTCAACAGATGAAATAACCTTTACTGCTGTGCAAAGTAGCATAACATATCGTATTTATGAAAAATATGTTCTTGATTTGCAGAAATATGGGAATTGTTACTCATTAGATCTATCAGTTTCCATTGACTATAGTTATTCAGGAAATAGACTAGGAACCTTTTCTATTAGTGCCGGGACGTTTTATGAAGAATCTGATAACACTCCAACATTAGATTATGAAGAATACCCTTACGTTTGTGGAGCATTAATAAAAGACGAATCATTAAGTTATACAGGTGTTCATGGGGTTTTTGCATCTCCTAATGGCATAATTGAGAGTTACTTTTCTGATATAGGTCATTTTGATAGTACTGGCACAATGATTTTGCATATTTCAAGAGATAATGATGCTGTTTTTTGTTATGTTAAAGAGGGATACCAAACTTGGATCTCTAGAACTTGGAATTCAGGATGTGGACGACCTATAAATTTCATTGTTATTGATGCTAGTATTATCCCAAATTCCATATCAGATTTTGAAGTGAGTTTTAACAATTTTTATGCTACAATACAAGCTGATACTGATACCGCTATTAAATCTCCTCTTAGATTTCTTTGGTTTTTAAGTATTCCAGCAGTGGTTGTTTTGATTTATATAACAAATATGACTATTGTAAAATTAAAGAATAGACCTAGAAGAAAAGGTAAATTTTCAATTAAAAATAAAGAATTGCTATCAAAATATTCTTGGTCTTTGCCATCCGATGATGAGAATTAAAAAAATAGAGCTTATGGCTCTATTCATTAAATTATTTATAGAGTTTATCTAAGTCTGCTTTAACATCTCTTTGTGATATTAATCCAAACCAGCTAACAAATTGGAGTACATAATTTATGCCATCCCAATCTAAGGCTGATATTTTATCTAATGTTTCTTCATCTGCAGTTTCAAATAAATCAATTGCTAACTGGTCTTTTTGACGATCTAACTCTATGCCAAATTCAGAAAATTCTTTGGCCTTATCTTGAAGTTTTTTGCCACCATATAATTTACCTAGCAAAAAGCGTGTAGCTTCCCAAACAGGGCAATCCGCTCCTTTCCCACAACCTTTTTCATCCAAAGGACGAATCATAATGAAAGCTTTTGCTGATCGCATATAAACAGTTTCACTTGATAGATTGTCTTCATTTACTGATGTTATTCGTTTCCCTGCTTTTGCTACTAATGTTGCTTTTATTAATTTACTTAAATAACGATAGATACTTTTATCTGATTTTTCATCTTTAATTTTCTTAAATTCATTTTCAAGATCTGTTATTGTCATTGGTCCTTTTTTCAAAAATTTTAATACATGCATTAAATTTTCATCATAAAAATACTCTAATCTTTTATCATCTGATACAACCATAACAGGTCTTTGTTTAAAGGTTATTACATCTTGAGACTCCATGATCTTATTAGCTCCTTTTTGATAATATTTTGTTCACCATTATGATTTTTTTATTAATAGCTTTTAAAATATTTCTAACTATTATATACTATATTTCTTATAATTTATAAATATATTTCTTAATATAATTATTTATTTATCTAATCTTAATAAAATTTTTTTCTCACTCAAATGAGAAGTCT
>JAEORJ010000243.1 GCA_016840945.1 Candidatus Gerdarchaeota archaeon | reverse complement strand
ATTTGGTGGTACCATTAAGAGAGGAGCTTTCACAGCTCTCAGCGCAGCTTTCTGTATTTTTCTCATCATCGGAGCTAATATTGGTTTAACAGAATCATTTCACAATATGCTATTCAAGCATAATGTAGCCATAGGACTTGGCATAGGATTAATTTATGCACTACTGATTTTTATCTCCATGCGTTTATCAATTAAAGGAAGTTATCTAAAAATTACTCCTTATGAGATTTCTTGGAAGGATCGTTATACAAGAGCAACTATACCTTTCTATTTCATAGAAAACTTTGAATTTCTTCGTGAACAACGTAGCAAGGACACCCCAGTTGCATGTTATGATGATTATTTCAGATGTACTACTAAAATGGGTATTGAATTTAAAGCTGTAATCAATTGTTGGATGACACCTGTGGGAACCTATTCGACAGATTATATTGAAACAATACTAAGCCAATACATATCGGGTGAACAGTATAGAGCTGAACAGGAAAAACAACTAATGGAATCTCGATTAGTTGAAAATTACCCTGCTGCAAAAAAGGATTTTGATTTGAACCATATGAAGACAGAAGAAAGCTATTCATTTGTGCCCTTAAACCCTGACATAACAGATGAAATGGTAACCAAGGTTGATGGCTTATTAAAGAACACAAAGAAAGCATCAATCAATTGGTTAACAACAGTAACACAATACCCAACACAAATTATTGAGGAAATTGTGACTAATTATCTGGGATTCCAAATCATTGACGGGTATATTGAAAAGGATCTGTAAATTAATTAAAAATCAATTCTCTAAAGACACTCCAATTTCATATTAATAAGATATTTTAGTTATCTGGTGCATTAAACGGATATTTTGGAACTATTAAAATTGTAAAGAGTATTTTTGAGATACCCAAATAAAGAAAAAATAATTGTCTTTCTTTTCTAAAAAGAAATTTAAACTATAACAAATAATTGTTCTTTTAGAATTTATTGAGGAGATATTATGCGAATACCTAAAGGATTTACTATAATGGTAATTTGTTTTATAATGCTTAGCTCAAATTACTTGTTGACAAATGGAAATTTTACTGATATAGAAGCAGTTGATTCTTCACCTAAAGTAGAGATAGCTCTAGTTGAACTATGGAATTTTACAATAGGAGCACCAATTTATACTTCTCCAGCATTTTTGGATATTAATGCTGATGAAAATCTTGAGATTGTTTTTGGATCATATGATTGCAATATCTATTGTGTAAATAACCTTGGCACTCAAGTTTGGACCTATCTGACAAGTAATGACGTGGTAGCTAGTCCTGCTGTAGCAGATATAAATCTTGATGGATCAATGGATGTGGTGGTTGCTAATACGGATGGAGATGTATATTGTCTTGATAAAAATGGAGTACTAATATGGATTGCTTCTTTAGGTGGATCAATTTATCATGATCCTATTGTTGTTGATATTGATATTGATGGCTATTATGAAATTCTTGTTAGCAATACAGATGATAAACTACTTTGTTTGAATCATATGGGAGAAAGTCTTTGGAATGCTACACATGCAAATTATATTGGAGGTTCTCCAGTTGTAGGTAATATCGATGAAACACCCGAGTTGGAGATTATCGTACCAAGCACTCTTGGACCAATTTGTTTTAATTACTTAGGTATTCTACAATATGCTGATGTAAACTGGAACATGGTTAATTCACAAGATATTGTTTTAGCTGATCTAAATAATACTGGAACTTACCAATTATTATTTTACAATGGTGTTGATACACTAGTATGTGTAGATGCTACTGATCCAACTGAAGTTTATTTCCAAATAACAGATATTGCTGACACTGATATTTTCTCTTCACCGGTTGTAGCAGATGTCAATTCCGATGGTAAATTAGAAATAATGATTCATGCAGATAAACCAGGATTTCATATTTTCGGTAATCAAGGAATATTATATTGTATCAATAGTTGTGGAGTTACTCTTTGGACTAATGTTGGTATATCGTATGGTGACTCGCAACCGTTAATAGCAGACATAGACAACAATAATGTAATGGATATTATAATTACGAATACCTTTGGTGAAGTTATTTGTTTTAATAACTCTGGTCTTAAAGTATTTACTTACATTAATACTGGAGGTATTTATAATACTCCTCTATTGATTGATATCAATAATGATGATATTGATGAAATCATTTGCCCTTGCACTAATAATGCACTATACTGTTTAGGGATAACTGATGTTGAAGAAAGTGGAAAAGCTCTCTGGTCAAGAGAAAAATGCTCAACCTTTAATATTGGACAAGAGGACACAGATGGAGATCATATCGATGATTTATCAGAAATGTTCTATAATTCCGATCCACTACTCACCGATACAGATGCGGATGAGTTATTAGATTGGAAAGAAATTTACTGCTATGGCACAAATCCCAACAATGCTGATTCCGATGGTGATACAATCTCTGATTCAGAAGAAGTCTATATAGGAGCAGATGGATATCAAACTAATCCTCTCCTTACAGATACAGATGGCGATGGATATGATGATAATATTGAAATTGAAGCTGGAACAGGCCCGACAGATCCAGATGATCACCCTACAGAGTCTTCTACATCACCAACTGATTTGAATACCTTACCAATCTTTCCATTAATTATTTCGTTTTTCATTTTCTCAGCTAGTTCAATAATGATTCTAAAAAAGAAGAGGGTCTAACTCCTCTTTTTTCTATTTATTATGATTAATCTTGTTTTGTTACAAATAAAATTTAATATAGCTAAACTCTATTTTGTTAATTTGGTTGATAATTTTGATAAGAATAAATACTATTTTTTCAGCTAAAAAGAAATCACTATTGTTAGTGTTAATGATGATTTTAGCTTTGAATTCTTTTATGTTTTATTTTGATAGTACAACAATTACTTCAACAAAAGCAGCAGTGACTAAAACGGTTCTTTTTGAAGAAAGTCATTACCCAGTTACTGCGATAAATGATACCAATGAAAACTCACTTTCAGGTGCTTTTGCAGATTTTGCTACAATGTTAACTAATAATTCCTATACCGTTGAAACATTAGATGTCGGTCAAACAATAGATCAAGCAACACTGTCGCAATGCAATATCCTTGTTATTGTATGTTCATTTACAAACTATACTACTCAAGAAATCGATGAAATCTATAATTGGGTTTTAAGTGGTGGAAGCATCTTTGTAATTACTGAGTGGGCTCTTTTTGGTAACAGTATGACTGATCTAGTGAATCGTTTTGGATTTGATTATCCGATTGAAGAGGGTATTCGTGATTCGGATGATTATGTAGGAAATAGCTTACAATTCTGCCTAAATGATACCAATATCAAAGAGCATGAAATAACTTCTGGGATAACTCGTGTTGAAGTATATGCAGGAACAGGATTTACAACAACTCCAAGTGGTACAACTAACCTCTTGGTTACTGATGATGATGATACCAACACCTGGGATGATTCTGGTGATTTTGCTAACAATATTCCAATGCTGTGCGCACTAGAGGGGTACTCCATAGACAAAGGAAAATTAGTAATCTCCTCAGATTTCAATATCTGGTCATCAAGTGATGATGCGGATAGCGATGGCACTGTAGATTTCTTTGATTCAGATAATGAAGTATTGGGCTTGAATATCATCAATTGGCTAAATACTCCTTATACTAAGAAATTATCAATTGAGTTTGCTTTTCCATTAGTGTTTGTTACTCTTGGAATAGTGTTAATCTTTGTAAGGAAAACTAGAAAATAAAATTGTAGTTAAAATCAATACTTGATATGGTTGTTAAAAAGCTAACAACCATTCATTTTCTTCTTTTTTTATTTCTTTAATTGATTTTTCTAGATTATTTGGTAGCATAGATTCTTTCTCATACAAAATCATTTTTGTAGTTCTACAAAAAATTTATATTGTTATAAATTAATATTGTAGTATGACGAAAACACTACAAAATAGGTGTGAAAAAATGAAAAATAAAAGTATGTTGGGAATATTGATTATAATCGTATTAACAGCAACTTATGTGATAGAAGAAAGAGAAAGAACTGAAATAAATACAAATCGTAGTGAACCTATTGATGAAACAGTATCATTAGATGCAATGGGTGTTATAGAAAGATGGGCTATAAATTTACATAAAAGGATAGAATCAACACCTGCTGTAATTGATATAAATGGTGATGGATCTCTTGAGATAATTGTTGCATGTAGCAATGGTGATGTAAGTTGTCTTGATAAAGATGGAAAATTCAATTGGATCTTCAGTATGGGTTATAATGCTGTATACTCGTCTCCTGCTATAGCTGATTTAGACAAAGATGGTGCAATGGAGATTATAATTGCATCAAACACAAATAAAACATTTTGTTTAGATCATGAAGGAAATGAATTATGGAATTTTACTGCAGATGACTATTTCGAATCCACTCCAGCTATTGTCGATTTAGATCAGGATGGTGAATTAGAAATACTAATAGCTTGTCATTCATGGAAATTATATTGTCTAGATATTAATGGAAACGAAAAATGGAATTTTGAATACAGTGGATGGGGTGTAAGATCCTCTCCAGCGATTGCAGATTTAGATCAAGATGGTGATTTAGAAATTGTGATCGGATGGGGTGGCCAAAAAATCTTTTGTTTAGATCATGATGGATTTGAATTATGGAATTATACAACTGATGACAATGTATACTCATCAGCATCTATAGCAGATTTAGATTCAGATGGAACTTTAGAAATATTGCTTGGTAGTTGTATGGATATTTTTTATTGTATTAGTCATAATGGAATTGTAGAATGGACTTTTCAAATGGCAACTAGTGGAACATCTGATTCTTATAAATCTTCATCAGTCGTTGCTGATTTAGATAGTGACAATACTTTAGAAATCATATTAGGCTCTAAGGATGGAAATATCTATTGTTTAAATCATTTAGGAACACAAGAATGGAATTTTTCAACAAGTGAAAAATGCTCTTTAACAAGCCCTATAGTTGTTGATTTAGATGGTGATGACACATTAGAGATTTTATATGGTGGTTTAGATAATATTACCTATTGTATTAGTCATTTGGGAACAGAAGAATGGAGTTATAATGTACATAGTATAATTCGTACAACACCTATTGCTGTTGACCTAGATTTTGATGGTATTCTAGAAATACTAGTTGGAACTACTTCTTATAATTTATATTGTCTTGAATTAACAAATGTTACCTCGTCTGGTAATCAACAATGGTGGTGTTATAGAGGATCTACATTCAACACAGGAAATATGGATAGCGATTCTGATACATTAGATGATTTAACAGAAGAGAGTTATTTTCATACAGATAGCTCAGATTCTGATTGCGATGATGATTTATTATTAGATGGGCTTGAATTGATGGCTTTCACTTCTGATCCTTTTGATCCCGACACGGATGATGACAATATTTCTGATTACTGTGAAGTTTTTGTTTTTAATACAAATCCAATATTAGATGATACTGATCTTGATGGAATTTCTGATTTTGAAGAAATTTATAATTTATTAACAAATCCTTGCTGTATTGACACCGATTTCGATTATCTTTCAGATTCTGAAGAATTAATACACCAAACTAATCCTCTTGATTCAGATTCGGATAACGATAAACTTCTTGACGGTTTAGAAGTAAAAGGATTTTATTTTCCATTTAATCCTTGCTCAAATTCAACTGGGTATTTCACAACTAATCCCTTATCTAATGATACAGACCAAGATCAAATTACTGATTATATGGAAATTTTCGGAGTATACTTACCAACAAATCAAGCTGCGAATGCTACTGGATATGTCTTCACAGATCCTACCATGAACGATACCGATTCTGATTTATTATCCGATTTTGATGAGCTTTTCGTTCACAATACTAACCCCCAAGATCAAGATACCGATGATGATTTAATCCCTGATGGTTGGGAGGCATTGTATGATTTAAACCCACTTGCTGATGACGCAGATGATGATCCTGACAATGATGAATTAACTAACAAAGAAGAATTTGATAACAATACTAATCCTCGATTAGCAGATACCGACGGGGATGGAATTCCTGATGGAGAAGAAATACTAGCGGGCACAGATCCTCTTGATCCTAATAGTTATATATTTCAATGGGAGCATTGGATGTCAGTAGTAACAGGTGCTATTGGTGGGGTTGGGAGTGTTATTGGTATTATAGCTGCTTTGAAAAATGCTGCTGATAAAAGGAAAAAGAAAAAATTAGCTGAGCAAAAGAAAAAAGCTGAAGAAGTTAAAACTAAATTGGAAGCTAAACCGGAAATTTATGAGCTTCGTTAAACCATTTTTTATTCTTTTTTTCCTTTATTTTTTTCTATTTTTTACGATAATCTTTTTAGAAAATTTATTTATTGTTATCTTTAGAAGGGGCCATCAAGTGAGTTTAAGTATTAATTATTAAGATGAACTTTCTTTCTCATTGGAGGGTGATAAATGAGCGATAATAAAACAACAACAGAATTGTTTGATAGCAATTTGCTTGAAATTAGATTACAAAATAGCGAATCATTTATTTTTGATTTGGAATATAATCGTAAGAAATTTTTACGTAATGGTTTCTTGCTCTTAATAGGATGTTCCTTAGTTGGAGGACTTACTGGGGTAATTCTTGATGCTTTATTTGCGTTTACAGGCATAAGTAAATTCTTTGATTTCTATTTATTTGGTTCTGGTATTGGTGCAATTATAGGTTTAATTTTAGGACTCGCTCTCTTTTTATCTCTTCGATCAAAAACCATCATAGGTTTTGGAGCTAGTTATGGTGTTGGTATTGGCGCTAACATTTTCATCGGTGGAGTAACAGGTGCTTTATTAGGTTTAATTGGAGGACCGATTTATGCTGTGATATTAAATACTCAGAATATTGACCTATCAATAACCATTAATTTGTATCTATTTGGAGTGTTGATCTGGATCGCTATTGGGTTTAATATTGGTTTAATTGTTGGTTTGTTTTCTAGTGTTAGTTATTCTGGGATTGTTTTCTTTGGAGCTGCTATTGGTGCTATCACTGGAACTTTAAGTACTTTAGTAATAGTTGGTATCGATGTTCCAGTGTTTTATGGTACTTTAATTGGTTTGGCTTTAGGTGGCTTTTCTGGTGTATTATTAAATTATAGCATTAGCTATTCACTAAACATACCTTTTAAATTAGATTTTAGATCTTATGGAACGGCTACAAGTATAACTCGAGATGCTGCAATAGCAACTCATTATACAAAGAATTATACGCCAACTGCTCAACCAATAACAGTTAGTAGTGATACTAGTGATGATGAAACTCAAAGAGGATCTGACTATGATGATTATGCAGTTCCTTTTTCATGCGGATTTTCTGATTGTAGTACATCTTTTGAAGGGGATTGTGCTGCTTTTATAATTGGGGCAATTTTATTAGGAATCGTAGCCGCGTTTATTGTTGTAGTAGCATTCATTATATTACTTACCAAAATAATATTGAAGCTAACAGAAATAATGACTGAGAGAATGGGTTCAACCGTTAAAAGAGGCGCTTTATCATTATTAGGTCTTAGTTTCTCAACATTCCTTCTAATTGGAGTTAATATCGGATTAACCGAATCCATTTATAATCTCCCGTTAATTTATAATCTACCAATTGGTTTTGGCATTGGATTGTTATTCGCCTCATTATTTTTCATCGCAATTAGTATATCCTTTAAATCAGCAAAGCTAGTAATAACTCCTAAAGTTATTCGCTGGACGGATCGAAATTCTACTGGCCTAGTTTATTTCAAAGATATCGTTAGCTATGAATTTAACATTAAAAAAATTAAATCAAAAACAGGTTCCTACAATTATGATGACAGCATAAATTTCTCAACTAAAAACCAAAAAAGATATAAGGTTTTATTAAATGGCTGGTACACCCCTATTGAACGGAATTCTGCTGTTTATATAAAATATATTCTTTCACATTACCTTAATCTGCAAGATCAATTTAAAGAAGAATTGACAGAAGAAGAGCTTCTTAATGAATTTGATTCCGAAGTATCACAAAAGAGTAAATCAAGTTACACTTTCTCAGTGAAATTAGATACAATAACTGACACTATGGTTCAAGAAGTAAGTGATAACTTGAATTTGGTTAAAAGAGCAACTGTAAGTTGGCTGACTGCAAGAACAAATTATTCCAAAGCAATAATTAGGCAAATAGTAACAGTTCATTTGGGATATGAGATTGTTGATGATGATATTGTAAAATGAGTTGAATAAGGGTTTAAACCCTTATCGCATTATTTTCGCAAACTCTTCGTGTGGATGCCACACTCACCGCCACATTTACTTGTGCCTATCCACCTGCCATCGCGTTCTAAGGCATCATCATCGACAAGATTCGTACATGGTTCGCATCCAAGGCTACGGTATCCCATTGCATAGTAAGGATGAACTGGAATCTTATTGATGGCTATATAACGCCAAATGTCAAGTTCTGTCCAATAAAGAATAGGATTTACCTTTGTTAATCCATCTTTAACTTCTATAAATTGATAATCTTTCCTGGTCCTTCCTTCTGTGTTTCGTAAACCACAAATCCAAGCATTAAGATCTTTCACAGCTTCTTTTGTTGGTTCTACTTTAAAAATTTGACAGCATTTATCAGGGTCAGTTTTCGGTAGATTAGGATCTACTTTTTCTTTGGACATGAACTCCTTAATATTCAAATTATAATATTTGATCATCTGATCTTTATATTCGAAGGTTTCTTTTGGTTTGTATGGTGTCATTACAGTAAAGACCCCAATATCTGGTTTTACTTGTAAAGCAAGATGTAAAACAACCATGCTATCTTTCCCAAAGCTACATGCAACCTGAACATTATCGCCAAACCTTTCGATTGCATCAGCAATGATTTTCTTTGATTGTTCAACTTTTCCATTAATTGTATTTTCAAAGGTGTTATATTCATAGGTAAGTGGTTCCATGAATTCTCCTCCAATATTCTCTGTGGATTTTTTTCATTCGAACTATTTCCTTTTCATTTTCTGACAAAAATCTCCGGAAGTAGTTCTTATTTTTGTAAATATGCTCTTTTAATTAAAGATGCCGTATTTTACTGTAAAAATAGGTAACCTTAGATAATTGTTTGATTAAATGGTCATTTTATTAAAACCTTAAATCACTAAATCTGCGGAATTGTTTTAGTATTAAGAAAATAACAGCTATTATAGAATTAGCAATCAACTTGTTTTGATTTTGTATTACAAATAACAAATCACCATTTTTTGCTTTCAGATAGATTTCTTGATAGTTATTATATTGAAAGGTCGTTTATACCAAGTAGAATCATAAAAAATAATTATATTAAAAAAAAGAATATTAGAATAGCATAAATTATGCTACTCTTTTCTTTTGGATAAAAATGAATATTGTAACTCCAATAGCTACAGCTGTAAGTGTTCCTAATGATGTTAATGATATAATTATTGCAAGAGGTGGATTGTCAATTATAAAATTAAAGCTATAACTTTCAGCATTATTTGCATTGTCTTTCAACAAGAATTGAATTGTATGTTCTCCATCATTGTATTCTCGAGTGTTAAATGTAAATATTTCTGGTATTTCAGTAGTGTTGTAAATTAGAATATCATCAATATATACTTCAAAGCTTTTTAGTCCACTACCATCATCACTTGCAGTTACTGCTAATTCTAAGATGCCTTTAACAACATCATCATTCTCAAGACCACTTATAGCTAATGATGGATTAATGGTATCACCAACTACGTACCAATAGGGACTTTCAGCTGAATGGAATGTTGATGTTTGATCATATTCATCTGTAGCTGTAATATAATAGGATACCAAAGTATCCCAAGGAGCTGTTGGTATAGTGGCAGAATAAACTGAGGAACCAAGTAGCGTCATATCAACATCTACCCATGTGGCATCCCCAAATTTATAGTGTAATTGAATCTGAGCAATAGTACTATCATCGGTTACATTGGCTTCAATTGTTACTGCTTCATTGTATATCGGCAATAATGGTGTACGAACTACATAGTTCAATGTTGGTGCTGCTAAATCATTATCATAGAATAAGAAAATAGATTCACTATTATCATACCCCATATTATCGTAAGCAACACAAATAATCTCATGATAGCCATTCGTATACTCTCGGGTATTTAGCTCAAATTGATAATCCTCGCTATAATCTATTCCAAGGAAAAGTGCACCATCATAAAATTCCACATAGTTTATACCACTACCAAGATCTTCAGCTGTTACAGAAATAATAATGGTATCACTTACTATTGTGTCATTTAATGGATCAATTATTGAGATTATTGGTTCAATATCATCACCAATTGAAAATGTATAATACATGCCTGAGTTATCATCAATAGCAGTATTCCCATAAATATCAGCACTTAAAATGTAGTAATGATAAACTGTACCGTAATCTGATTTAGGAATAGTTGCTCTATAAACATCACCACCAATGTTTATTGCATCAACATAATACCAAGTTGTGTCATTTTGATAATAAAGCTGAACATAATCGACAATGATAAGTGCATCTTTAACAGTAAGATCAATAATAACATCTTGATAATAATATGGTTCATCTAGTAAATCAATCGATTGTACTTCAGGTCCAGTAGAGTCTTGTATAAAGTGCATATCATCAAATAATGTACTCACCACGTCAGTGTTGTCAAAGCTGCTAATGGTTATCTTATTGATAAACCAATTTGCTTCCATGAAACCTGTTTTGATATCTTGATACAAATCACGAACTAGATTATTCCAAACACCTGTAGTATTATAATCGTCAACAAAGTAATAATGATGCAGCGATTGATTTGAAGGATAATATGCTGAACTTGAGCCTAAAACGTAATAGAGTGTATAACTATAATTCAATTGAAGATAAATAATTGAATTAGCACTAGCAAAAGATGACATTTGGTCAAGTTTCCACCAGAAATCCGTGTACAATCCTTCCTCAACTGGTAAATACATATCACGATAAGCTAATACTGTACCAATGTTTGCATGTGCTGTTAAATTAGCAGCATAATTGCCAGAATGAGCATCAGTTGTTAGATTGATATAGTCTTCATTTCTATTTGTAATCCAACTTGGAATTTCTTTTGATGATGACCTATCGTAATCAAATTCAAAAGAAGGATCACCTGCAGGGTAGGTTTTGATTTGAAATTCATCAATTAATAGCTCAGTTGTAGCATTAGCATTATATCCTGCATATACATTAAATCCATAATAAATTAATGCTGAACCCAATATTCCTATTGGTTGAAAGATATCATATAAATCTAAATTAAAATGATTCCAAGTATTTCTGACACCATAATCATCTGCAAGGAAATAATAGTAAGTATTTGTTCCAGTTGAGTTTGTTTGTGTCATTAGGTCTTCGCCATTTCCCAAATAAAAAATAAGGTAATAATATGTTGTTGCATCTTTAGTAACTACATAAAATCTTGCTTCTTGATCATTTCCGCCATTAGCAACATCGGAATATTTCCAATTGAAATCAACTACTAGATCGCCAGGATTTACAGAATAAAATGCTACTGGAATATTATTCCATTGTTGATAACAAGCTTGTTCACAATAAACAGAACTATATCCTTGCTGATAATAGGCTTGTGCTGATAGATTTAAACAACTATCACCTTCAGTTGAATCATTGGTAGTTATTTTAGCTGCACTTGGACCACGTTTGGAATTACCCCAAACAGCACTATTACCTAACTCAAAATCCCAATTGTTGGCTCCATATTGATAAAGCGTTCCATCATAAACCTTCACATTATCAATAATAAGCTCAGTTGGACCAGAAGGCGCTATTATTGATAATGTAATAAAATTAATCGTATAGAGGTAGACTGAAGGGCTAATAGCACCAAATGATGACAAGAAATCATAGGTAAGATTGCGTTGTAGGAAAAACCAACTACCTATACTTTCGCGAGTATCAATATATTTTTGATTTGTACTATTAGCAGGAAGAGGGTCATTTTTTGAAAAATAATAGTATAGATAAAACCAGGAACCATTATACATAGATATTTGAGAATAGGTTTGGCTTCCATACAAGCTATCTGGATTTGAATTTGTTTTAAAAGCAAATTCTAAAGTGAGATTTTGGTCAATATAAGCTCGTGGTGTTTCAGATACAAAATATCGATAACCAGTTGCTGATTCAGAAAATTGATCTGTCCCTTGAGCAGAGACCATCATTGAATAAGATCCCGCATAAGTGTCATCTTGATAGGAGGAATTAACATATCTGTATCCATCCCCTCCATAGTAAAAGTAGTAAGGCCCACCATCAGGTGCTACTTCAGTAAAACTTTCATCTCGAACAATATTTGTCTTTAATTCTTGTTCCCCTCCTGCACCTTTAATTTCAATTGTTGGTACAGGATTATTATCAGGCAATTTCTGGATTGACAATTCAGGAGAATTGATCTGATTGTTATTGTTTATTTGAGCTGCTCCTAAAATTGGTTGAGCAATAAACAACACTATTAGCAGCAAAAGTAGATTTTTTTTAATTTTCACCCTAACCACCTTTAATGTGATGATAAAGTTAAATCACCTACATCT
>JAEORJ010000023.1 GCA_016840945.1 Candidatus Gerdarchaeota archaeon | reverse complement strand
ATATTTGAAACCTTTGATCTCAGGCCAAACTAATCCCATCTCTTTAAATTGCTCGTAATCTAGGTGTCCATACTTATTGTTATTTCCATAAAGAGCTTGATATTTTGGATATAACTCAGGATAATGATTAGCTAAAGTTCTCATGAATTCGACTTTATTTCTGCCAGGTTTCAGTGTTAAACCAAAACAATAAACAAATTCTGCTCCAGCTTTTTTAGCATTCTGATAGATTGCTTGAATATTTTCTTCAGTATCTCCAATAAAAGGTAGTGCTGGATAGAAATAGACTCCTGCATGTATTCCTTCATTTCTTAGTATTCTAATTGCTTCAAATCTTTGGCTTGTAGTACTCGCTTTTGGTTCAAAGATTTTTTGAGCTCGTTCATTTTGTAAAGTAATTGTAAAATTAATACAAGCATATGTTTCTTCATTGATTTTTTTAATAATATCAAGATCGCGAAGTACAAGGTTACTCTTTGTTAAAATCCAAAGTGGTAGCTGATAGTCATAAACAATCTCAAGAAGTTTTCTAGTCATCTTTACTTCTTTTTCTGCAGGTTGATACACATCACAAACTCCACCACCAATATTGATAATGGCTTTACTATTTTTATAAGATTTAGCAGTTTTTAAATCGGGGAAAAAATCATAAATTGCAAATTGCTCTTTACGATGCACTGAACTATAACCACTTTTCCTCAAGAATTTTTCAAATAATTCAGGTGCATTTATTTTTACCTTGATCAAATTACCAAAATCATCATGCATATGATAATGCTCTGATTTGCCGTCACAATAGCGACAATCATGATAGCACCCCTGGTATGGATTGAGATAAATCTCGGCCCAAGAGAATATTGACGGTCCACTCGTACGAATGAGTGATTTTGCTTCTATCTCTTCAATCTTCATTACTTCATTTTATTATCTAACTGCTTTAAGTTTTTTTTATCTAGAAATAATGAAGGCCTTTTTGCTTTTTTATTGCCAATGCATTCTTTCACAATTCCATTCGCGTAACATGCGTCCTAATTCACCTAAGTGATGTGCATTGTGTCTTAAAAGGTAGAGAAGCTTCTCAAATATAGAGCTAAACCATTTAAAGCCATCTTTTTCTAATAATTCCTCTTTTGTTATAATTTTCAAATAATCTTTAATTTGGTTGCCTATGTCATTAAGATATTCTAATAAAACTGCTTTTTCTGGGTAAATTTCTTCTGGTGGAGTATCTTTATTTTCTTTATCAACCAAAAGTTTACCCCAAACCATGCCTTCAGGTGTGTTTCGAATATAAAATTCCTGAGTTTCGATTATATGATAGACTGTTCGAGAAAAGTTCCAATCCTTATCGGTACCATACCAACACTCATCAGGGCAATTATCAATTGCTTCCATTAGCATCTTCCAGGTGCTTGTAAATTGGGTTAGCAAACCACTTGTAAGCCATATAGCTTCACCATCAAATGTCATTTTAAGAGACCACAATTAGAAAAAGGCACTTAAGGATTTAAGACTTTTCTTTTTCAAAACCTCTCTCCTATATTTAAACTTATCAGCTAAAATAGAACTGTATAACAAGATAGAAATCATTTCTTAAAAAAAGGTAAACTCATTCTCAATACTATGAGAAATATTTAAAATCATTAATGAATAATAAAAACAAGATACTAATAGGAGAAAATTAAAATGAATATTGAAGAATTCAAAAAATTTTGTGAGAAAAGAAATTATACAAGTGAATTAATTGAAGAATCAATGAAATTTGTAACAGAATTTAATGATTATTTAATCGATTTAAACAAAGATATTGATTCAGCTATTGAAGAAGATGTAATTAGGTATGCTCAATATCTAATTGATATTGGTAATAATAAAAAAGAAATTTTTTACGCTTTAATCAGATACTGCTACTTCTCAGGAAATGAACCAATGCTTGTAGGTCTTTATGAGCTTATAGATGGTAGTGATGTTCTTGTTAACTTATCTAAAGAATTAATTGAAGAGGTAGGCGAAGAAAAAGCAAAAGAAATTTTGAATGGAATAAATTTCCCAGAATTAGGAAGAACACATGAAGATAAACCGGAAATAACTAAGCAAGTAATTGATCGTTTGAATGCAAATTTAGATGAAAAAACTTGCCATAAAATATTAGTGAGTAATCTACATGGTATCCCAAAGGAAAGTTATAACCGTCAACGAGAGAAATTTTTGGAAGCTGGAAATGTTGATGATTATTTAAAGAATAGAAATAATGAATTCATTAAAACTTTAGAGAAACACAGAGATGATAAGACTCTCTTCTATACTCAAGAAGTTGATGATGAAGTAGTAGAGCATGTTAAAAATAATCAACAAATAGAAAGCGGTAAACGACGAGGTAACATTATCTATGCTGAAAAAATTCCTTATCAAACAAAGAAATTCCTCCATGAAAAAGATGAAAATCTCAAAAAATACTATTATTGTCATTGCGCTTGGGTCAGAGAAGCATTAAAAACTGGAGCTGTAGAAGTGCCATCAAAATTCTGTGATTGTAGTGCTGGCTATTATAAAAACCAGTGGGATGTGATTTTAGATCAACCTGTTGATGTTGAAGTCTTAGAAACAATACTAAATAATGATTCTCGATGCTTATTCGCGATACATTTGCCAGATGATGTTGTAAAACAAGCAGAAGAAAAACATTAAAAATAATTTTGAAGTTCCAATTTAATTGGACCTTCAAATTAAATTTATTGATTTAAAGATTTCACACTATTATTTGTCGTGTCTTTATTATTAAGAGATAGAGATAATATTGGTGTTCTTAGATCAATATTGAATTTCTTCATAGTTAGGAAAACACTCTTTTTAACATCCGCATCAACAGAATATATTTCACGGCTATTTTTTACTCGATAAAACATAGTATATTCCATAGCATAATTTTGAAAAGATGTCATACGTATAATTGGATTTACTTTTTTAATTAAGTTCACATTTTCCACTCTTTCAAATGCTTCAAGAAGTGCTTGTTCAACAATTTGATTGTCTACATCATATCCGATTGTCACTGAAACCTTACGAGTAATAGGATTATTTTTCCCGAAATTCTTGTATTCTTCTTTTAACAATTCTTGATTTGGTATAGAAATAGTTGCCATATCAAGGGTTTTCAATTTTGTATACATAAGCTCAATTGAGATAACTTCCGCGATTTCATCTTTATATAATAAGTAATCACCCACGACAAATGGTTTTGAAGTCATTACGATAAAACCAGCTATTGCATTACCAATGGTATTTATAGCTGCAAATCCAAGAATTGTCCCACCAAATAATGCAACAACACTGGTAATTGCACCTATAGTTATATCAAAAACCATGACAATTCCAATAGCAATAACTAGAAATAATCCCCAACGTGTTATTCTTATGATAATTTTTCCATAGTATTCACTAAGTTTATTCTTCTTTTCAAGTCGCTTTACTTCTCTCCTTACAATGACCAGTATTAAAACTCCAATAATAATAATTGCTGCAGCAATTATAATATCAATATAATTGTCCTTTAACCAACAAATAATAACATCAATTATCTTTTGTTCATCCAAGCAATTAGGCATGATTAATACAACCATATATATATTTGAAATAGAGCTAATTAATTTTTTTAGAGAAGATATAATAAACCTTACTCGTAAGTAACTATAGGTTGAACTCAATGGTTAAATTTGGCATTCAAATAGAACCACAATTTGGATTTGAATATAAAACCATAGAATCAATAGCTTTAGAAGCTGAAAAGCAGGGTTATGATTCAATTTGGAGTAGTGACCATTTCTTTTTAGATACCAAATCAGAAGAACGTTTTTGTCTTGAAGCATGGTCGTTATTATCCGCACTAGCGGTTGCTACAAAGAAAATTCACTTAGGTACACTAGTTACTTGTAATTCCTATAGATATCCTGCATTACTAGCAAAAATAGCTGCTACTGTAGATATAATTTCTAATGGAAGGCTTTTTTTTGGTATTGGTGCGGGTTGGAAAGAAATAGAATATAATGCTTATGGAATTCCCTTCCCTTCGATGAAAACAAGATTAGAGCAATTGGAAGAAGCATTGGAAATTATCAAATCATTATGGACTGAACCAAGAACAAATTATGATGGTGCACATTATACCATTAAAGATGCATTATCGGCCCCAAAACCAGTTCAGAAGCCACATCCACCAATTTTAATAGGTGGGATGGGTGAGAAAGTCCTACTTAGATTAGTTGCAAAACATGCTGATTGGTGTAATTTCATGCCTAACGAGAAAACAGCACATGCTTTGGAAGTTTTAAAAGCTCATTGTAAAACAGTTGGCCGAGATTATTCATCTGTGCGAAAAAGCTTATTCGTAGTAGGCATCCCAATTTTTGTAACAGAAGATGAAAAACAAATAGAAGAATTTTATTTAAGTTTAGCATCACGATATAACCGACCAATCGATATGATAAAAGAGCGCTATACAAAAGGTGCTCCGGGATCTTGGGCTGGTAATCCTGATGAAATAATTGAGCGATTTCAATTTTATATTAACATGGGTTTTGAGTACTTTCAAGTTTTATTTGATGGGTATGATTCTAAGATAATTAATTATAGCAATGATTTTGCTGAAAAAATCATGAATAGATTGTGAGAGCTTTCAAATGTTTTCAGAAGTAGTTAATCAATTGATCAATAATCCCGATTACGCTGTTAGATTGAAAACATATAGTCAATTACTAGAACTAGAATTTGATACGAAAGAGCTAAAAAATACTTTAGCAAATTTAAAAGAAAACTCGGTAACTATTTCACAATTGCTTTACTATTTAAGAGATGAAAAATTAAATCAAACTCATGTCTACAATAAATGGTTAGGTGCACATTGGATCCTCTCTTCATTAGCTGATTTAAAATACCCTTCAAATGATGCTTTTTTAAAACCTGGGATTGAAAAAGAATTCGAATGGTTATTAAGTGATGATCACTGGGAGAGAAAACAAATGATTGATGGGCGAAAGCGATTTTGCGCTTCTCAAGAAGGAAATGCTATTTACTCTATCATTTCATTAGGCTTTTTTGATGAGAGAATTGAAATGCTTGTGAAACGATTGGTTGATTTCCAATGGCCAGATGGTGGTTGGAACTGTGATAAAAAACCTAATGCAATTAATTCTTCATATCATGAAAGTTTAATCCCATTAAGAGCACTTCTTGCTTTCAGGGAATATTCAGGTAATTTACTAATAGAGAAAACAATTGATCGAGCATGCGAAGTATTTTTGAAAAGAAAGCTATTCAAAGGATTATCCACAAATGAAGTAATAGATCCTAGATGGTTAAAATTGATTTATCCTTCTTATTGGCATTATGACATTTTTATGGCACTAAAGGTATTAGCTGAAGGTAATCGTATTAATGATAAAAGAGTGAATGAAGCTTTGGAAATTTTAGAATCAAAAATGTTAACTGACAAAAGTTTTCCAATTGAATACAAATATTATCAAACTAATGATGAAGCTAAACGTTATTTCTCACCAACAGATTGGGGTGAAGTAAGTAAAAAGAAAATGAATCCTTGGATGACTATTGATGCCTTATTTATTCTGAAAAAAGCAAAGAAAATAGATATTGAATATTAATTAGGATTGAATTTTATCTATTTTTTCCATTGCAGGAATTATCCCCATAATCTCCAATCTTTCATTGAAAATAACCAGTCTAGAAAGAAAAGCATTATAGTTCTTTTTCTTTCTGTTTAACCAAGCTGTTTCTGCATAAGCTGTTAACCTTGGAAAAGCTTGCCAATATAGTCGTTTCGTATTAGGGATTCTTTCAGTCCAAAGTGGTGGTTCAATACCAATGATTTGTTTCTCTTGTAGTGGATTTAATTTTAGGAAAGTTGGATTGAACTTATATGCTTTCTTTAATGAAATGATTTTATATGGATGATCAAGATAAGTTTGTAGATAATTAGTAGCAACTACCTCTCCTCCTCTTTCTATATGCTCAATAACATTGCTTCTTTTCCCAAACCAAAATTGGCAGAGTGCTTTTGGTGATAATTCAGGATCAAGTATTTGATTCCAACCCATCAACCGTTTGCCTTTTGTTTCTAAATATTTGGTAAAATAATTAGTGAGATAAACTTGTAATTTGTGTTCGTTAGCGATATTTAATTCTAACATTTTCTTTTGGCAATCAGGACATGATTTCCATCTCTTTTTTGGTACTTCATCCCCACCAATATGGATGATTTCATAGGGAAACAAAACCATAACTTCATCAAGAACATCTTGAAGGAATTGATAGACGATATCTTTTCCCGGACAATAAACATCTGAAAAAATGCCCCAACGAGTAGGTACTTCAAAAGGCCCACCAGTGCAACTGAGCTCTGGATAAGCAGCTAATGAAGCAGAGCAATGACCGGGCATTTCTATTTCTGGGATTACATCAATGAATAATTTCTTAGCATAGACAACAATTTCTTTGATATCTTCTTGAGTATAATACCCTCCGATCGTTGTACCATTATCAAAATTACCTTGTTCCCCTCTCCTTGTCACAACCTTGCGTTTTGCCCCTATTTCAACAAGCTTTGGGTATTTTTTAATCTCAATGCGCCACCCTTGGTCATCAACTAGATGCCAGTGAAATTTATTGAGTTTATGTAAAGCCATAACATCCAATATCTGCTTAACAATTTCTTTACCCATGAAATGTCGAGCTTCATCCAACATAAAACCTCGCCATTTAAACCTGGGAAAATCATTAATAGTTATGCAGGGAATAGTCCAGATAATTCCTTTAATTTGTGATTTCTTTTCAATCTCTTTAGGTAGTATTTGTCTAATAGTTTGTAAACCATAGAACACTCCCACTGGTTCTGTAGCACTTAAAACAATTCTATCTTTAGTGATGTTTAGGTTGTAACCTTCAGGTTGGTAATTTTTTTCTTTTTTAGGTTTTAATGTTAAAGATATCGTATTTTCAAGTTGATCAGTTCTATTTACAATAGCCAATTTAAAATCAGTTGAAAGGTTGATTAGTTCATTAAAATAATTAGCAAGAAAAACAAGCTCATCTGAAGCAATTATTTTAGTATTAGAATTTAATTCAAAATAGCCTGTTCGTTCAATAACTTCTTGCGGTAGAGGGATAATTGCTAACATCTAAATCAATTAGTATAATTATTAATAATGATAAAAATATTAGCTAAAAAACACTAAACATAGATGATTGAAAAATAAAAAAAAGATAATTAAAAAAAGGTGGTTATTATTCTAACCATTTTATCAATAACTGACTAAAAAGCAAGCCTATTGTTGGCGCGGTCTGAAATTACGCTTTCCTCTTGGTTTTCGTTTACTCTTATAACAATCCTGGCAATACACTGGTCTTACCCCATCTGGTTTGAAGGGGACTTCAGCTTCCCGTCCACATTCGCTACATGTAATTTTAAACATTTCACGTGGCTCTCTATCATCGTTATTATTACTCAACTAACTTCACCTATATTAGATACAATTGGATAAACAGAAATTAGTGGCTCTTGAGACTTGCTCTTATTAGAATAATACAAATCTTGGTTATTATTTTGGATTAATCTAAAATCGAGTTCTAATTTTGTATTATCTAATCTGTATATTTATTAAAAGAAACTTATTGCTTTCTTTTAAAATACTTTGCGCTCACTTAATAATTTTTGAATTAGTTATTAATCTCTTCTTTAGCTTCAGAAAAGCTAATAAATTATTGCTAAGCATTCAAGCATATGTCAGCTCCTATTACTATTGAAAAATATAATCCCAAATGGCCTGAACTATTTGAGAGGGAAAGATTACTCCTAGAGAAGACTTTAGGTGTCTTAGCTGTTCAAATTGAGCATATAGGCAGTACAGCTGTACCTGGTTTAGGGGCGAAACCTATTATTGATATTATGTTAGGTATTGAAAATTTCAAAGATGCTGATAAATGCATTGCATTACTTAGCTCTATAGGTTATCTTTATGACACTAAAAGGAGAGAAGATTTTCCTGAACGGAAATCTCTTGATAAAATAATTGAAGGAACAACAATTTATCTTTACATTGTTGAAATAAAAACGGATTTTTGGAAACGTCATATCAATTTTAGAGATTATTTACGACAACATCCTGAAATAGCTAAAGAGTATAATAAATTAAAATTAAATCTCGCTAAAAAGTATCGTGATGATAGAGAAGCATATAACAGAGGTAAATCTAAATTCATCACAAAAGTTGAAGAAGAAGCTCGTTTAGAATATGGCTAGGATTTTAGTGTTCATCTCTCAACTATTTTAGGGATGATTTTAGCATGAAGATAGATTTCTTCAAGGTTAATTGTGCTTATTGAAAATTCTTTATCGATTTTGTTAAAATAGTTTATCAAATCATTTTGTATTTTTTCTACTGTAGAATTTTCTATTAGTTCTAAACAATAATACCCAGTTTTACACAAATGTTCAATGATTTTGTAACGTACATATGGCAAGCGACTTAGATCAGCGTTATTTACTAAGTAATAAATAAATGAATCAGGAATATTGGTCTTTGCTGATAAATCTGCTCTAAGAGCTTTAGTTAAACCATTTTCTAATAAATCAAAATTAGTAATAATATTCTGCTTTTTTAGAGTTGCTAAATATTGAAGCTGTGTAACATTGCTGGGATCTAAAAGATCTCTAATAGGTACCGCTGTTGGAAACACTCGTAAGAAAATAAAATTCAATGTAATTATAAGATCAATGAAAGTTATATTCGGATTTTTAGCTAAAAATCCTTCACATTTAATTTTTGTATCAATCGTATGTAAAAGCTCAAGATAATTTTTCATTCGTATTTTTTGTAATTCTTGTAGAGTTGTTTCAATTGTCAATAATTGCTCTGCATTTTCTTCTAGTTTACTAAAAATTGCTGCTGAATAATTTCTAGCGAAATTCAAGTTATGATTATAATATTTTTTGATAAACTTGTAACTTAGTGCATGTATCATTTTTTGGATTAAGACATCATAATCCCACATTGTTATCTCTTTAACAAGTTCCCAATTTATCATAAGTATTCACTCATAACTAATTTAAATTTATATCAATACTAGATTTAATTATCGTTGATTACTCTTGGTTTTTTTGCGTATAAATTATATTTGTCTGAGTATTTTTGTCCTTAACTTCTAAAAATCTTCCCTTTTTAGATTAGCAGTTATTTTTTCTAATTTTATCAAAGATTTATTAATTTTTAATTGAACAACAGATTAATTATTGATTAGAAAATTTAGTAAAGTATTAATGTATGTTATCTAACCTAAATGAGGGGATAATTCTTGTCATCTAAAAACACACCAATGATGCGCCAACATCGACAATTTAAGCGAAAATATCCTGATTGCTTGATATTATTTCGTGTAGGGGATTTTTTTGAACTTTTTGGGGATGATGCTAAACTTGGTGCGAAAATTCTTGGTATAACACTTACTTCTCGTGCAGGTGAACCTCTTGCAGGTGTCCCAGTAAAAGCCATTGATGCTTATATGAGCACTTTGGTGAAGCATGGTTATAAAGTGGTTGTTGTTGATCAACTTGAGGATGCCAGTGAAGCTAAGGGGATAGTAAAAAGAGGGGTTACCCGTATTCTTACCCCTGGTACTTTAACTGATTGTGCTATGTTAGAATCTTCCGAAAATAACTATATCATAGCTATAACAAAGAAAGGGCCCGATTATGGTTTGGCTATCGCTGATGTTTCAACTGGTGAATTTAAAGTAACTACTTTCAATGGCAAAGAGGCATTAGAAGAGTTATTAATTGAGTTGAATAGAATATCTCCTACTGAATATTTGGTTTCAGAGAAAAGTGATTTACATCCTTTAATTAAAACTCATCTTGAAGATGTTATGGTTTCCACTTTAGAATCATACCGATTTTCCAATGAAAATGCATATCAACTTTTAACAGAGCATTTTAATGTTAAATCACTTGAAGGTTTTGGTTGTGAAGACAATCCCCTTGCAATAGCTGCTGCAGGCGCATTATTGGATTATCTTATGGAAACTCAAAAATCAAAATTAGAAAATATTCGCACTTTATCATTATATTCCACAAAAGGTTGTATGATTATTGACCCTACATCTTTTAGAAGCTTGGAGTTAATAAAAAATGTTAGAGATAATACTTCTAAAGGAACCTTAATAGAAATCCTCGATAAAAGCATCACCTCAATGGGTAGTCGCTACATTCGAAGAGCCTTAAGAAGACCAATGCTAGATCCTAAAAGAATAAATGAACGATTAGATTCTGTAGAGGAGTTCGTAGAAAACTCTTTTGCAAGAGAAGATTTACGTTCAACATTAAAATCAATACAAGACCTTGAAAGGTTGGCTAGCCAAGTTTCATTAAGAAGAGCAAACGCCCGAGATATTATTTCAATTAAAAATTCCCTTAAAGTAATACCTGATATTGTTAAGTTACTTAATAAAATGAGTTCAGCTGCCATTAAAGTTATTCTAAAGGAACTTCATGACTTAACACCATTAATTAAGCAAATAGAATCAGCTATAAAGGAATCACCTGCAGCTACTTTAAAAGAAGGCTCAATGATAAAAACGGGTTATAATAAGGAATTAGATGAGTTACGTGAAATCTCTGAAGGCGGACGTAAATGGATTATCAATTATGAACTCGAAGAAAAGACCAAGACAGGAATCAAATCCTTAAGAGTTGAATACAACCGTGTCTTAGGTTATTATTTGCAAATTGGTAAAAATTATTTGAATTTAGTGCCTGATTATTATGTTCCAAAACAAGAGGTTACTTCTGGGAACCGCTATATCACTCCTGATTTAAAAGAATATGAAGCTAAAATTCTTACTGCTAAAGAACAGATAAATGATTTAGAGTATAAGCTATTCTGTGAAATGCGCGATGAAGTTCACCAAGAAATTTCAAAAATCCTTCAGAATGCTGAATTGATTGCTGAACTTGATTGCTTAACAACCTTTGCTGAAATTGCTCGAAACAATAATTATACTCGACCAATAGTAAACAACTCACTAAAGATTGACGTCACTGATGGAAGACATCCAGTTGTTGAAAAAATGCTTATTGATCATTCCTTTATTCCAAACAACACTCTAATGGATAATAAAACGGATCAATTACTAATTATTACTGGACCAAACATGAGCGGGAAATCAACTTATATCAGACAAGTTGCGTTACTCACATTAATGGCTCAAATGGGTTCTTTTGTTCCAGCAGCAAAAGCAACAATTGGTATAGTTGATAGAATTTTCACCCGTATAGGTGCATCAGATGATATTTCAAAAGGTTTGTCAACTTTTCTTGTGGAAATGAATGAAACAGCTAATATCTTGAATAATGCTACAAATAGAAGTTTGATAATACTAGATGAAATAGGACGAGGGACATCTACTTTTGATGGTTTAAGCATAGCTTGGGCTGTTGCTGAATATATTCATAATTCAAAATCACTAGGCGCAAAAACACTATTTGCAACCCATTATCACCAACTCATAGATTTGGAGCAATACCTAGATGGTGTGAAAAACTATCATATCGAAGTTGAAAAGAAAGAAGATCATATTCATTTTCTCTACAAGATTAAGAAAGGTGGCACTGATAAAAGCTATGGCATTCAGGTCGCGAAATTATCAGGTATGCCTGATGTTGTTATTAGCCGCGCTAAAGAAATATTGCATTATTTGGAACTTCAAACAGCAAATAACACAGGTAAACAAGACATCAATGAGAAATTAAATAGTAAATCAATACAAACTAATCTTTTTGGGCATGTAGCTAACGAATCAGTTGAAAATATTAATACATTAGCTCTTACTCAAAGTATCTTCAATCAATCCGAAAGAGATGAAAAAGACAGAATAAATGAGGAAGTAATTTTGGAATTAATTGAGATGGACATCGATCATTTAACGCCTATTGAAGCTCTCAATAAATTAAATGCTATTAAAAAACGCATTCATGATAGCTATAAAACAATAAAATAAATAATCATTGGAGTATTTTCAATCAGCTGTCATTTGTTGTGTTGATTCATTTTCTACAACTATTGCTTTTGTGCTCTCAGCATTTTCTATGATGGGTTCTTGTAACTCTTCTTCATTACTTTTATCAAATCTTCTTCTTCTAGCACTATTAACTGATAGTACTATCGCTCCTAGTGAAACAATTACTAAAGCTACGATTTTTCCTGCAATAACACCGTACATTTGATTATCAACGAAATATTGCCATTCATTGAATATTATTATACCACCAAAAACAGGAGTTATCATTGCAAGAACAGCAAAAATAGGCGCAACAATCACAGCCTTCCCTCTTTGATAAGCTACCTGCAAATAAATTGTAGCTGTAGCATTGAGTGTGACCATAAAAACGAAAATCACCCACCAACCCCAAAGTTTAGCTGAAGCAGCTATTACACTTCTATCGCCAATTTGCGCCCCAGCCATGTAAGCTCTGAGAAAGATAGCTCCTAAAGCATCAGTTATTCCTGCTGCGAAACTGAACAACACATCGGCATTCTTAAATTTCCTTAAAGAGCTAGCTAGTATAAAAATAATTGATATGACAAAGGCTATTGTAAGAAAAATGATTGCTCCTAAGGAACCCATGCGTTCAAAAATAAAATCTAAATTATAAGGAGTATCATCACCATTGTTCGTTGCCCCTAAAACTACTATGCCTGTTATTATGGCTAATATTCCACCAATTTCAATTTTGGAAATTGGTTCTTTTAGATAGAAATAAGAGAAAATAACTAAAGTAACCATTCCAATGCTCATTAATGGTGTAATAATAGATACTTTTGTTAAATCCAAAGCTATTGAAAGAAACGCCCATTGAATTTGTACCAATGCAAATCCTATCAACCAGGTTTTATTAGTGAAGAAATTTCTAAGATTCTTCCAAACTGATTGTTGCTCTATCTTTGGAAGCATAGCTGCTCCTTTCTTTTGTAATCCCATACCAATATTCAACATAGAATAGGAAATAATACCTAATATTATAGCAATGGCAGTATGATATGACATTAAATATCTCCAGAAAGTAGACCGCTTTGAATTGTAAACTTGAGTTTTATATTCTTATAAGTATTTTAATATTGTTAAGGGTGAATTATTCTGTAACTAGAAAAGAAGGTTTTAATAGGAACATCCTTTCACACTTTATCAGCCAGCAATAATAGGTTGGGTAAATCATGCTTCCAAGTCAAACCATAATTCAGCTTGATCAAAAAACAATAAATAAAATTGCTGCTGGAGAAGTTGTTGAACGTCCTGCTTCAGTTATAAAAGAACTAGTTGAGAATTCAATTGATGCTCAAGCGTCTATGATTACCATTCAAATAAAAAATTGTGGTTTGGATGAAATACGAGTTATTGATAATGGCGTAGGCATGAGTGCTGAAGATGCTACTATAGCTTGGAAATCACATACAACAAGTAAATTGTTAGCTGTTGAAGATTTAGATAATATTATTTCTTTGGGTTTTAGAGGCGAAGCATTAGCAAGCATCTCTGCAGTATCAATGTTTGAAATTCTTACAAGAAGAAAAGAGGATAAGCTTGGTACTTATGTTAAAGTTAAAGGTGGTACACTCGAGGTTATTGAAAAGAGAGAATGTGCACCTGGAACAACAATAACTGTAAAAAATCTATTTTTTAATGTGCCAGCTAGAAAGAAATTCTTGAAATCAAAAACAACTGAGTTAGGCCATATAATTGAAATTGTTACTAGGCAAGCATTAATCAGATCAAATATTCATTTTGTCTTAAATCATAATAATTCAGAATTATTAAACAGCCCAGCAAGCAAAAATAAATTAGATCCTATTATTGCTGTTTTTGGTGTAGACTTAGCTAAGAAATTAATCCCTGTAGAATTTGAAAATGAACTAGTAAAAATTTATGGCTTTGCATCTCAACCTGAATTATCGCGCTCATCTCGAGAGTTAGAGATTTTTTATGTTAATAAGCGATTTATAAAAAACACCTTATTATCTGAAGCTGTAGAAGCAGCGTATAAAACATTACTTATGAAAAACAGATATCCTGTAGTTCTCTTAAATTTAGAAATTAATAGTTCAAAAATTGATGTTAATATTCATCCTACTAAAAGAGAAATAAGATTTGATGATGCTAATAGCATTTCAGAAATAATCACTTTAGCAATTAAACAAACTTTAGAGAGCACTGACCTCTGGCGAAAAGATGGCCGACTGATGCAAAAAAGTGAAACCAAAGACATACCAGAGCAATCAATATTACGTTTTGATAGCTCTGAACCAATACAAATAGTTGCAGCAGGATCAACTGACTCAATACAAGAATTAAATGATGGGACATTAGAATCATTTATCGAGGATTTCTCCTCCAAACAATTAACCTTTACAAACAAAGGCGCTTTGGAATCTCGTGTTTTAATTTTATCAGATTCCTTTTGGATTAAACCTTTAGGACAAGCTTTGAACCTTTATATTTTATGTGAATCAAATGATGGTATAGCAATAGTTGATATTCATGCAGCTCATGAACGTATTAGATATGAAGAATTATTGAATCAATATCACCAATCGAAAATTGAATTACAAGAATTATTAGCTCCCATAACATTTACACTTTCACTTGAACAAATCTCTTTTCTACAAGATTACCTGCCCCTGCTTTCTGAAATTGGCATACAATTAGAAAAATTTGGGGGAAATACATACATAATAAGAAGATTGCCTGTAATGATGAATTTACTGCGAACCGAAGCTGATATAAGAGATTTCTTTGATGAAATGCAGAGGGAATTAAAACAAATAACTGATGTTAATGATCGCATTGATGTCATTCTAAAAACAATGGCTTGCCATTCAGTAGTGAGAGGAGGGGATGTAGTAACACTTGAAAAATCAATGAGAATCCTCTCTCAATTAAAAAATTGCGAAAGACCATTCACCTGCCCTCATGGCAGACCGACAATAATACGAATTTCTGCAAAAGATTTAGAGAAAGAATTCGGTAGAATAGTATAAAATAGCGAAAAAAAGTTAATTAATCGTTTAACAGTCCAGAAATTGCTGAACAGTTCATGAACGGTTTGTTACCCTTAAAAAAAGGTTTAATTAATAAGATATTTGCTAAATTAAAAATAAGCTATTTTAAAATATAAACAATCTCTTAAAGTATCCAAAAAGTATATATTCTCTTATTCAAAATTAATCTACAACTCTAAATTTCTTGCTAGTGCAGGAAATGGAGATTTGGCCTAATATATTTAATTAAGAGTATATAGGAAGATGTTCGAATTATGAAAAAGAGTAAAATATTAGCTGTTGTAATGCTCCTCGCTATGTTTTCTAGCGTGCTTACAATGGTAAACATAAACACTCCATCAGCTTCTGGTTATGCTCCAGTATCAGAAAATAACACTTTTGAATCTGATTGGGTCCCAGCACCCTTAGGTGAAAAAGGTATTTTGATTACTGACATATCAGCAGAAACAATCATCCTTGATGGTGATTTAACTGATTGGGCAAGTGTTCCTTATGACTACTTCGGTGGAGTAGCAGTCTATTTAGGTTTTGATGCAACATATGTTTATGTTGCTGTTGAATGGGCTGATTCCTCAAAAGATTCTAAAGGTAGTTATTGGAACAAGACAGGAAGTATGACTTGGGAACACCTAAACGGTGCTGACGATATGGTTACTGTTGGTTTCTCCTATGGCGTAAATCAAGATCTTTGGGTTTGGACAGCATCAAACAAAACTGATGGTGTACATGCTTATGAAATGGCTGCTAACGGTACAGCTGACGGCGGTGTATTAGCTCATGACTTTAACGCAGTAGCTAATGGAACTGGTCCAGAATTTGATAATGCTTATGCAACTATTCCAGATTGGACTGCCATTGCAGATAAAACCTATATCAATGCTTGGTATCCTTTAACCCCAACACTAGGTCAAACAGATGTTGATCTTGCATCAGCCTGGAATGCAACTGGTGATGATACTTATGTCGTTGAATTCAGAAGATTATTAGACACTGGTGATGCAGATGATATTGCCCTTGACTTCTCTGATGTCACAGGTATGAAATTCTGTGTCGGTAAGGCTAACAAAGATAATGCTAAAGACATGCTCATTACCACAACATGTTATGATTTAGCATTAACAAACGTAGCACCAAGCTTAACCTTCAATACAATTGTAAATCCTGTAACTGAAGCATTATTAATCACTGGTACTGTTTATGATGACTTCTTAGGTTGGGATCTTATTGTCTACTTAGACACTTGGGATGACACCTATGGTTATCAATTAGGTCCAGGATTCTATTTAGATGCTGATGTTAATGTTGCTACTGGCAACTGGAGCTTCTTATTCTTCTATGACAGCTATGATATGCCTCTTGGCGATAGCAAGTGTTATGTTGAATTCTATCCAAAATATGATGCTCCAATAAGCATTTATCAAAACATCACTATTGAAGATGATACTGCTCCACAAGTTGTTGGTTTAGTAAACATCATGGATCAATATCCAACTGGTGTACCCAACGAGACTGAATCAATTACCATAACTGTTGGTATTGATGACAATTATAATGATTACAACATCGAGCTCAGCGACCTCTTTGAAGGCATCTACTTACCAAATAACTTAACAGTTGAATTGTACTACTATATGGATGATGGCGTTGCATTATCAACCCCAATGACACAATTCTCATATCCTGGTGGTTTGACATACAATGCTGAAATTCCATTAGCATTAGCTGATCCATTAGCTGACAATAACTATACATACTTCGTTTCAGCTTGGGATGGAAGCTTAAATAAAGCAACTTCAGTTCACTATTGGTTTATTGTAGGAGACTACACACCACCCGAAACAGCTCCTGGTTTTGGTTTAATCATGGGTCTATTCGGTGCTGCTGTTGCAGTTTTCATCATCAAAAAGAAACTAAAATAAGATTAGGAACTTAGTTCCTATTTCTTTTCTTTTTTTATTTATTTTAACACTCAACTAATGAATTTGAGATTATTTTTTAAAACTAAATGAACCTTTTTAATGCTGTTTTTTATTTGCAAGAAGAAGATTTAATATAATGAGATAACTTATCTTTTTTATAAAATAGGTGTATCAGAAAATGTCCAAAGAAACAAAATCAACAAAATCTAGTAGCACTACTAAGAAGAAAGAATCTGGTACCAGCTCTAAAAAACCTGCTAGTAAATCAACAACAACAGCAGCTAAAAAAGCCACTACCACAACAGCTAAAAAACCTACCGCTCCAACCGCTAAAAAGACAACTACAACAACTGCTAAACCATCTGCTGCTAAAAAAACAGCTGCTCCTGCAAAGAAACCAACAAGTACTCCTGCAAAGAAAAGCACCCCATCAACTACAAAGAAAACGACAGCAAAACCTACCAGTTCAACAACTAGTGTTAAAAAGAAAGTAGTTAAGAAGAAACCAACAACAACCGATGAAGGTCCACTAGAATATTACCTTAAAGCAGGAGAAATATCTATCAAAGTTAAAGAATATATGAGAGGTTTAGTAAAAGTTGGTGCTTCAGTTTTAGAACTATGCGAATTAGGTGAAGCAAAAATAAAGGAACTTGGCGGTAATTGGGCTTTTCCATTAAATATTTCAATCAACAATATCGCCGCACATTATTCTGCCCCTCCAGAAGATGAACTTATAATTATGGAAGGAGATCTTGTAAAAATAGATTGTGGCGTACAGGTTAATGGTTATGTAGCTGATACAGCTTTTACTGTTTCCTTTGGGAAAGATCATAAGGATTTAATAAAAGCATCAGAAGAAGCAACAAAAGCAGCGGTAGATATGATTCGACCGGGTATTACAACAGATCGATTGGGTGAAGAGATTGAGGATATTATTCGCTCATATGATTTTAGACCTATAAGAGAATTAACAGGTCATCAATTAGATCAAAATCTGCTTCATGGACCAGTAACCATTCCTAATGTAAAAGGAATGAAAGAAATAAAATTAGAGGAAGGCCAAGCTTTTGCCATTGAAACTTTCGCTACTGATGGTACAGGAAAATTAGTGAAAGGAGATAATAGATGCTTTATTTATCAATTAAATCCAATACCTGCACCAATTAGATTAGAATTTGCTCGAAAAGCAAGAAAGGTAATCTTAGCTGAATATAGTTACTTTCCATTTACTACTAGATGGATTGCTAAAGAATTATCAGTTCCTACAGCAATAATTGCTTTAAAAAATCTTGCTGATAAAGGCCAAATAAAACAGTATCCTGTTCTTAGCGATATTGAAGGTTCACTTGTTTCCCAATCAGAGCATACTGTATATTTAACAGAAAATAGTCGTGTGGTAACAACTAGACCAAATGAATAATGAATCACTCTTTAATAATAATGAAAGTTAGAATTTGTAATCTAATTTTCATTTTCCCTTATTTTTATCAAAAAAATGCTTGATAGTCACAAACAAAGGTTTCTTAAAGCACTTTAGGAAATAATGTATATTACAAGGAGAAGTTAGATTTGACTCAAAATATGGATTTAAAGGAATATTCATTGTTTTCCTTTGACGAATTCCGATCAAATATGCAATCATTACATTCCGATCTAAATACAATAACAAAAGAATTAACAGTATTAGATGAGAAAGGTGATTCTGAGGCATCAGTCAAATTATACTTCTATAGAAGCTTGTTAGCTATAGTTAATGCTGAAATAAAATATCGTTCAGGTGAATATGATACTGCTGCTAAAGAGTATGATGAATTCGAGAAGTTAATTGCTAGATTTCAACGAAATAGTTCGGGGTTTGATATTGCTTATCAACAAGAAGCAGAACGTTTGGATTTGTATTCAAAAGGAAGGTATGCTGAATGCTTGGCATTAAAACCACAGACTGAATTACAAGAGCAATTAGCTAAACTTTTAGAAGCAAAAAATGCTTTTATATTGGAAGAACAAATTGTTAAAAAAATTAACAAACCATTATTATATTATAATGCAAAAGCAAGAATTAATTTTATACAAGGATTATGCTTTCGACTCGAAGGGCAAAACGCTTACTCAAAAAAGGATTTACGCTTAGCTAAGAGGAAATATCTTGATGCATATAGTTACTTTCTCAAAGCAGCTTATTTTAATTCTAGCTATGGTGATTGGATTAACGAGCAAAATGATGCTATAAAACAAGTTTTGCATAAAATAATAAAAGAAAAGGCTATGGAAGAATGGGGAAAAGCTTTCAAGTTAACAAGCGAAGGGAAATTTTTCGAAAGCACAGAAATTTGTAATATTGCTTCAAAATTATTTAGAAGAGCAAGTGAAGTAGCTTCAGACTCAGCAGAAGAAAAATTGATGTTAGCTTATTCTTATATGTTGACTGCAAGTATGCATGAAGCTAAAGCTAACGGTTTTATTAAGAATGAAAATAATGCAAAGGAAGCTATTAGACCTTTTGAATTAGCGGTTTTTGCTATGAAACAAGCTGTAGAAACTTTGCCAAAACGTGATAGTGAAGCTTCATTATTAAAACGCTGGGAATCACAAATTGATTATTATACTGGCTATTTCTATCAAGCTCAAGGTATATATGAGCTCGATAGTGAAAATTATCCTGCAGCTATTACTCTCTTCAAACAAGCTGATGAAAATTTCCACAAAGCATTAAGAGATGCTGAAGATGCAAAAGAAGAAGGTTTAGTGAAATTAATACAAAAATCAATTGCCGAAGCCAAAGGATATATTGGCATGTGTAAAACAGTAATTGAATAAAGAAAGATAAGCTAAAAATAAGTAAAGGATTTGTGTGTAAAAATGGTCCAACAACCTCCCTGTCCAGAATGTGAAAAACCAATGAATTTTGTAGTAGCAAAATTATCTGATGATGAAAAACCACGACCAGAGGATGTAAAATCAGGTTGGTACTGCCCTGAATGTGGTATATTTCGCCCATCGGAAATGACTGGTGAAATAGATTTAGAAACACTGGATCTTGACGTGAAAGAGGCAATCCGTGTTACCTCCTCAGCAGCTATTTTTATACCTGATGAATGGGTTTTAGAAGATAAAACTGATGAAATAAAAGACGTGCTAAAAGATATTGAAGAATAGGGAGAAAATAATATGGCGATATAAAATCACCAAATTTATTCATTCTTCCTCCTGTGATTCCTTTTTTAAACAATCAATTAATAATAAGAGGGCTTGTTCTTTAGAAATATCCAATCTTTCTGCTACAATATTTTCATCAATATTTGAACATTCATTAATTAGAATATCTTTGACATAAGATAATCGCCCTTTATATAATGATGATGTTCGAATAATATTAGTTTCTTTCTTCGTTAGAAAATCCTTAGGATAGTAAGATTGTATTCGATCAATGATTTCCTCTCTCATAGCATCTGTATCAAAAGAATGATTAGTAGTCATGTTTTTCGTAGTATCTCCTGAAGTAACATTAGTTCTATTTTTCACACTTAACTAAATTACTTAATAAAGGCAGATATTAACCGCGTATTACTCTCATTTTTAAATAAGAGAAAATTCGGACGATTAAATTCTATTATTCACTAATTAACATTATACAAAAATTCATATTTTTTAACTGTACAATTAGATTTGATGACGGGATACGCCGCTCCAGAGGGTTGACGGTAGCTGGATTCTTCTTGCAATGACCGTTGATGCAAGGAAAGGCACACACCCGATTCGCTGTGAAAGTATCGAATGGTTACTGACGATCTTAAACGGCTCATTTCTTAGCTCAAGCTAACTGCATAGCGATGAAGAAATAGTCAACCCGGGTCGCCAACACAGATTTATGATGCTTTCATTTGAAGAAATGATCATTCATCCCGCCATGAGAGAACACTTTAGAGAAAGAGCGATTCTTATCTATGATACAGTGTGTTAGTGTGTTGGGGTACATTCATTTCTTCTTTAAGATAATTATTCATTTTTAGCGAAGATTAGAAACCGTTTTAAAGCAGATTATTTTATGATTATCAAATATAGTTGCTTTAAGATGATTTACTTTGTCAAGATGGAGAAATTTTAAACTTAAAACAAGAGCTGCTTATAAAAAGGTCATGCTTCCATTTGGAAAATTCATTGGAAAGATGGGAATCACTCCAAATGTTATAACACTTATCTCTGGTATCTTTGCTATTGCTACAGCAGTAATGTATGCTTTTCAAGGAAGAATTGTACCTGAGTTCAAATATTGGTGGTTAATTGGTTTCGCGTTAATGGTAACAACTGGTTTTATTGATGTAATAGATGGTTCAGTTGCGAGAGCTACTGGACAAACAACTAAATTTGGCAAAGTATTTGATCCCGTAATGGATCGTTTTGCTGAATTTTGCTTTCTAATTGGGATAGCAATAGGTGATTATACTTTCGCTCCAATAACTTGGCCTTATATTGATAATATACCAATTGCTGCTTGGTGTTTATTCTCATTTGCAGGAATGATTTTTGCTAGTTATTCAAGAGCAAGAGGAGAAAGCGTTGCTCGCATAACAGTTGAAAGTGTTGGAATAATGGAGCGAAGAGAAAAGCTCTTCATTCTCTATCTTGGTAATGTGCTTTATTTCTGGTTTCCCGTTGCGCTTATTTTTGCAATAATACTAATTGGTATTTTATCTTTCGTAACAACAATACAAAGAATGGTGTATATTCGTAAATTGATGAAAGATATTGGAGATGAAGATATCTCAGAAGAAAATATCAATTCACAACCAGAAAAACAAGAAATAACAAATTAAAATAGAAGAAATCACTAATAATCCATATCAACAAAGTAACCGAAAGTCATTTGATTATGATTGAAGGAATAACATTCGAGGAAAATATCATGTCATTTAGAATAGAACGCTCTCATATTGTCTTCAAACATTTAATTCATGTAGGTCCTGATATTGATGCTGAATCTATTGCTGATTTTGCTATTAGAAGGGACTATTCTAAAAATGAGAGACAAATACCTACACCTCAAGGACCTTTAAAGGAATATCTCTTCAGACCAAAAACAAATCCCCAGTCGTTAATTGTCTTTTCAAAGAAAGGTTTTGTAATAGATGCCCAACCAAGTGACAATGTTTTACCACTTTTTAGAGACGCTTATGATTTCTATGAGAAAGTTCTTGGTGATGATGCTATGACTGCTACTGTAATGATGGAAATAAATGGTCAATTTGAAATTTATTCACCAACGCCAGTTAATGATTTTCTAGGTAAGGTGTATAATGAGAAAGGATCAAATGTTACATTTGGAAGTAAAAACCTTAATCCTTATGGAATAACTTTTGCAAATGGCTCCCCACGCTTTCCTGAAGAATTCCTACAAATAAATGCTCAACCGTTGGCTAAAGACCCTGAAAGAAGATTAATGGTTATAACTATTTATCGTTCAACGGAGTTAGATGATGCTTTAAAATTAATTGAGAAAATAGATAGTAATATTATAAAGTGTTTAGAAAGCATTTCAAAATTATAAAGGAAAACAATCATCTAGTTATGCATGTGGTATATTTGCCTAGTAAAAAAGCAGCTAATTGGCGTGAAGCGCAACATTCTATAGCAGAATTCCTCTTAGAGCATAATTTTGGCATTAAAGAGGAATATATCCTCAAAAGTGGGAAAAGGATAGATATTGTTGCGCAAAAAAAAATTGATTCCAAAATTATTCACGTTATAATTGAAGTTAAGGACTGGCAAAAAGTTTCCAGAAAAACTGAAGAATCATTTTGCAGACAAATTATTCAATATCTAATTGATTATTCATTAGAGGATGCTTT
>JAEORJ010000242.1 GCA_016840945.1 Candidatus Gerdarchaeota archaeon | reverse complement strand
TTTCTAAACTATTTTCTCGAATGTCAGTATCTGGTGATCCTAAATTTGTCTCTAACTCCGGGAGAAGGTTATGATAATCCTTTCCTTCCGGGACAGCAAAATCATTTTCTACAATAGATAATAATTCTTCAAGTTTCATAATAATCAACCTTTTGTCTCATGATTATGTTATGAACATTTGGATTAGCTTAATTTTCTAACAAAATAGTAGATACTTAAATCTAGCTTTGTTAAGAAATTCTTATAAAAAGAACAAGTAATCAATCATCGGATTATAAGGAAGTATTTCTATGCGATATTGGGATAAAAAGAGAAATTATTTTATTTCAGGTTTGATGCTAATATTGTTTTTCATATCATTTATGTCTATCACTATTTTACATAATACCATTGTTAATGCATCATATTCCGAACTTGACCCCATTAAAATTGCTGGTGAACCTCAGTATATCTGTGAGGAAATTGGGCAATATTACGGTGGTGGAGCAACTTATGATGTTTCTGTAAGTGGAAATTATTCATATATTGCCAATAGTGTTAATGGACTTGAGATTATTGATATTAGTAACATAACTAATCCTGTTAGAGTAGGACAACATTTTGATGGCGGTTCTGCTTATGGTGTTAAAATCAGAGGTGATCTTGCTTTTGTAGCAGATAAAACTGATGGATTAGAAATCATTAATGTAAGCAATCCTACTAGCCCAGTGGAAATTGGTCACTTTGATGATGGTGGCTCTGCGTATGATGTTGCTTTCTATGGCAATTATGTTCTTGTTGCTGATTATACTGATGGAGTAGAAATTATTAATATTACTGATCCTACTGCTCCAAGTCAAGTCAGTCAATTTGCTAATTCAGGCTATGTTTATGTTTACAATGTTTTTGTATATGATCATTTTGCTTATGTTTGTGATATTGTTTATGGATTATTTATTTATGATATCTCTGATGTTTTGGCTCCTATTCAAGTTGGATTATATTATTATAGTGGAATTAGTTGTAGAGAGGTTTTCGTTAATAGTGATATTGCTTTTGTAGCTGCTCAAACTAAAGGATTAAAGATTGTTAATGTTACTGACCCAAGTTCACCTGTTGAAATTGGTCATTTTAATGATGGTTCAGCTTCAGGTGGAGTATTCGTAAATGATCATTACGCTTTTCTAGCTGATATAGATGGTTTAGAGGTTATTGATATAACTAACTACAGCACTCCAATTAAAGTAGCTCAATGTTATGATGGCGGAAATCCCTGGAAGGTTGAAGTTGTTGATGATCATGCTTTTGTAGCTGATTATACTGACGGTTTAGAAATCTTAAAAGTGGGTGAAGATGCAGATGGTGACAATCTAACTGATTTTGAGGAAATTAATACATATTTTAGTGATCCTTATAATGAAGATACTGATTCCGATGGTTTGTTAGATGGTCTTGAGGTTAATACTTACAACACTGATCCAATTTCTGCTGATAGTGACAGTGATGGACTTACAGATTATGAAGAAATCTTTACTTACCTAACCAATCCTCTTAAAGATGACACAGACGACGATGGACTCATAGATAGTGATGAACTTAATAAATATTATACCAATCCACTTGTTGCTGACGCTTCTCTTGATTCGGATGTAGATGGTTTAACAAATGTTGATGAAGTTGACATTTATTACACTGATCCTTTTATTAATGATACCGATTTTGACGGATTAATAGATGGTGATGAGGTCAATTCTTACGATACCGATCCAAATAATCCTGACTGTGATGAAGATGGATTGCTAGATGGTATTGAAGTTAACACTTATCATACAGATCCTAATAACAACGATACAGAAGGCGATGGTTTACCAGATAACTATGAAATTGATGAAGGATTTGATCCTTTACTCGTTGACAGTGGTGAAGATGCTGACTTAGACTTACTAACTAATCTTGATGAATACCTCAATAAAACTGATCCTCATCATCCTGATAGCGATCATGATGGCTTATCTGATGGAGCTGAAGTGCTTATTCTAAGAACCAATCCATTGGATTTAGATACTGATGGGGACACAATTAATGATTTGGAAGAAACCATATTAGGAGAGGATGGTTTTATTTCAGACCCCAATAGTATTGATGGTGATCATGATGGAATATCCGATATAGAAGAAGTAACACTTGGTTCGGATAATTTTATTACTAATCCTCTGAAAATTGACACTGATGGTGATGGTTTGAATGATACAGAGGAAATCACTCTAGGCATTGATAATTTTCTAACTGATCCTACAAACCAAGATTGTGATAGCGATGGTTTGTCAGATGGCCAAGAATTTTATTATGGCACAGATCCTACTAATTGGGATACTGATGGCGATTCCTATAGTGATTTTCTTGAAGTTCTCCATGCTACTGATCCAAAAGATCCTTCAGATTATCCTACAAATCCACCTCCCGTAACTATTACCCCTCCACCTGAGACAATTACACCTCCACCTGAAACTATTACTGAAACAACTACAGTAACAGCAGGTATCTATTTTCCGGTTATTTTTACAACACTAATACTTGTCTGTTCTATTAGTTATGGTATTCATAACAAGAAATTGCAAAAATAATTTCTTGTTCTTATTTTTCTCATTTGATATTAGTTTTTGAGTGAATTATTTAAACTTTGATTTAATAAGAAATCTTTTTATAAAAAAATAAAAAACGCAAAGTAGATGGAAGGTTATTTTTTATGAGAGCTTTAAAAAAAACATCTTATTTTTTTGTTTATAGCTTATTATGTGTGATATTACTCACTTCTTTTTCAGATTCTCATTCATTTACTTATGTCTCTTCTTTGAGTTTAGAACCAATTACTCCATTCGAGATTACAAGTGAAACACAATTCATCTATGAAAAAGTGGGTCAATATGATGTTTCTGGGACTGCTTATGGCGTAGCAGTTTCTGGTAGCTATGCCTATCTAGCAAATGGTGATCAAGGATTACAAATAATTGATTGCACATTTTTTGGGGGATTAGCAGCTGTTGGTCAATTTTATGATGGTGGCACTGCAAGAACTGTTGTTATAAATGGTAGTTATGCATTTCTTGCTGATTATAGTGATGGAATAGAAATCATTGATATTTCCGATCCGACAATCCCCATTGAGATAGGACAGTTTTATGATGGTGGTAATGTTTACAATATCGCCATTAAAGATAATTATGCTTTTCTTGCTACTGATATTAATGGTTTAGAAATCCTTGATATCAGTGATCTAAGCGCACCTATCAAGGTTGGTCAATATTATGATGGTGGCAATGCTTACGGAGTCACTATAAAAGGTGATTGTGCGTTTGTTGCTGATGGTAGTGATGGTTTAGAAATAATCAATATCAGTGATCCTACAACTCCGTTTGAGGTTGGGCAAATCGATAATGGTGGTTCTCCAAAAGATATTATCGTTAATGGTTCTTATGCTTATGTTAGTGATACTAGCCAAGGTTTAGAAATTTATAATATCACTAATCCAAGTTCACCTGTACTACTTGGTATTGAGATTTATGGTGTTGGTTGGGATATTACTTTAAAAGATAATTACGTCTATATCCCTTGTTATGCTAATGAGCTAAGAATTTTTGATGTTAGTGATGTAACTAATCCTACTAGAATTGCTTTATTTGATGATGGTTATGGTAATTCTTATGGTATAGCACTTAGTGGCAATTATGCATTTATTGCAGAGTCCTTTGCTGGATTAGATATTATTGATATAGGTAATGTCAGTGCAATAACAAAAGTTGGTGAGTTTAATCCTGCTGAATTAATTTATGATGTTGCAGTTAGTGGCAATTATGCTTATGCTGCAGCTTATGATTCTGGAATGTTGATATTTGATATAACTGATCCAAGTAATCCAATTAAGATAGGTCAGTTTTATGATGGTGGTTTTGCTTATTCTGTTACCATTTGTGGAAATTATGCTTTTCTAGCAGATTGGACAGATGGAATGGAAATAATTGATATTAGTGATCCTAGCTCACCTGTTGAAATTGGTTATTATGATTATGGTCCTGGAGGAACATATCAAGTTGCTATCAGAGGTAACTATGCTTTTATAGCAGATTATGTTGATGGTTTAGAAATCGTAGATATATCTGATCCCACAAGTCCTTTTCTTATTGGTCAACATGATGATAACGATGGTAGTGCAAGAGCAGTTGTAGTTCAAGATAATTACGCTTTTGTTGCAGACGATCAAAATGGTTTAGAGATACTTGATATAACTAACTGTAGTAATCCAATTGAAATTGGTAATTATAAAGAAAGTCAAATTTATATGAGGAATATTGCAATTGTTGATAATTATGTTTATCTTGTTGGTTTGAATCAAAAACTCAATGGTAAAGGCTTTTTGATGATAATCGATGTTAGTGATTGCTCCTCACCAGTTAAAATAGGTCAATATACTGAAGGTGATTTATATACTCTAGATGTTGTAGTCAATAATAACATAGCTTATATTGCTGATGCAACGGATGGTTTAGAAATTCTTAATGTTAGTGACCCTACTTTACCAACTGAATTAGGTCAATATGATGATGGAGGAACTTATTATGGTGTGTGTCTCAGTGGTGATTCCCTTTATGTTGGTGATAGTGAGAATGGAATGAAAATATTTAGGGTGGGTATCGATACTGATGGAGATGATTTAACAGACTACGAAGAGATTCATCATTATTACACTGATCCTCATAATAATGATACCGATTCAGATTATCTGACTGATGATGAGGAAATAAATCTATTTAATACTAATCCTTTGCTAGCTGATACAGATGGCGATGGTCTTCTAGATGGTATTGAAATTAATACCTATTCCTCTAATCCACTCATAACAGACACCGATGAAGATGGACTTAATGATGGTGATGAAGTAACTATTTACGCTACAAATCCAATACTCCAAGATACAGATGGTGATATGTTAAATGATTATAACGAACTCTTTACTTATGGTACAAGTCCAATATTGAATGATACCGATTCGGATGGTTTGACTGATTTTGCGGAGATTTTCGTTTATCCTACAAGCCCTATTTTATCAGATAGTGATTCGGATGGATTAACTGATTTTGAAGAACTTTGTGTTTATTTTACTAATCCTCTTTTAGCAGATACTGATTTTGATTCTTTAACTGACTTTGAAGAAATTGAAACTTATTCAACTAATCCAAAAGCTATAGATAGCGATGCCGATGGACTAACAGATGCTGAAGAAGTTAATACTTATTTCACAGATCCTCTTAATCCTGATTCCGATGGAGATACTTATTTAGATGGTATTGAAATTGATGCAGATACTGATCCTAACGATGACACAGATTATCCTGAAATTCCCCCTGTAACCATAACCCCACCACCTGAAACTATTACAGAAACAGTAACTGTACAATCAGCAATTGGTCTAACTTTTGGTATATTGGCTTTTAGTCTAATACTTTCTCTCGGATTAATTATTCGTCGTTGGAAATTACACAAGTAATTTCCTTCACACTCTTTTCTCTAAATCAGCTAATTTGAACTTGTAGATTTTTCTATTCTCATACTGTTTAAAGCCCATTCTAGTATTAATCGAAAGCATTGCTACATTAGCATTAGCGTTTCCTGTAGTAATGTATTGAACATTGGGATAGTGCTCTTTAATGTAAAACAACATTTCTGCTTTCAACCATTTTCCTAATCCCTTTCCCCTATAGTCGGATTTTACCCCAGTTAATTCTTGGTAAATTTTGTGAGCTCTATCTGGAATAAAGGTGACATCAGTTACACCACTAATAGCTCCATTTTTCTCTCGAGAAATAACACTTTGCCAAATATACCCTAGATCATCGAAATTTTGTTCTTGTTTCCTTCTTGATTCTGGAGTGGTTTTTGCTCGAGACTCGATTAAACCCAAAGGTTGCTGATTCATTGTTTCAGTATACATATTAGTATATTCTTCGATAATCTCTTCAGGACATTTTTGGAACCACTCTAAATGCCTTTCTTCCAATCTACTTCTTTCTCGACCTTGTTTTCTCCATTCATTCATTAACTCCCAATTTACTTCATTTAGATAGCAACGATTCTCAATAGATTCTAATGCTAAGGTTCCTTCTAATTTTCTACAAAATTCAAAACCAGACTCATAGGTTGTATCACATTGAAGGGTAGTTATTACGCTATTCTTTTTTGCTTGCTTTATAATTTCTCGAAGAAGCTTTGATCCTACCCCTTTTCGTCTATAGTCTTTTCTTATTCTGATTGTGAAATTACTAACATGTTTGTTTATATCATAAGAAACTGACGCTTTTGTTCTGATTGTTAAATTACTAAAACCAATTACTTCGTTATCCTTCCATACTAACCATAAATATTCATCAAAATCTGGACTTTTGAATCTAAAATTCTTTAATCTGAATTCATTTGTTGGTAAAGGTTCATCTTTGTCCTTTTCTCTGATTAGAGTATCTAATAAACTAAATAATTTTGAAAACTCCTCATCAGTTGCTTTTAATGGATTAAATTTTTTTATCATATACTCTTCAATCATTTTTTCATCTCTCATGTTTTAAAAATCATCAAAAGGTTATTACATTTTTATGTACTTTAATCACAGTAATATGTTATAAATATTAAGATTAGTCTAGTAGATATAATAATCAATTACTTTTATTTTCTTAATTAAAAACAAGTTATTAGTATAAACAATGATATTCATTATAAAAAAGAAATGATATCTTTAATTATCAATTTTATTAATGCTTAAAATATATATGAAAATAAATAGGATTTGAAATAATGGATAAAAAAATCATTGAAGTAAAGAGTATTATTACAAGAAGCAACATTCCTGGAATTGATTTTGTTATAAATCCTTTTGTTGGTTGTCAACATGGTTGTATTTATTGCTATGCAGAATTTATGAAACGCTTCACTAATCATGGGGGAGATACTTGGGGAAAATTCATTGATATTAAGAGATTTGATATAGCAAAAATTAATCCTGAAAAATATGCTGATAAAACACTATTACTTAGTTCCGTTACAGATCCTTATTGTCCAATAGAAGCAAAGTATAAAGTTACTCGAGCAATTTTAGAAAGATTGGTTGGAACAAAAGCTAGATTAGAAATATTAACCAAATCTCGTTTAGTTGAACGTGATATTGATTTATTCAAACAATTCGAAAATATTCGTATAGGTATTTCATTAAATACCTTAGATACTAGCTTGGCTAAAAAAATCGAACCATTAGCTTCGAGACCACAATTACGAATCAAGGCATTAGAGAAAATTGCTAAAGAAGGTATTCCAACGTATGTTTTTGTTTCACCTCTTTTTCCGGAAATAACCGATTGGAAATCAATAGTCCAAGCAACAAAACATTTTACAAGAAATTTCATGTTTGAGAATATAAATTTTCGAGCTCATAACATAAGAAGAATAATGGATTTAATTATAGATAATTTTCCAGATTTATATGATCTCTATGAACAAATAAGAAATGATAATTCAATCTGGGATACAATTGAGGATGAAATTCTAACCTTTTGCAAACCCCATAATCTTAACTGTGAAGTAGCTTTTCATCATGGTGGTTTTAAGAAATAACACTGGTTTATTCATACTTTTAGTGATTTTTACTAATATTTTCAATTTTATTATTTAAAATATTCAACTAATTGTTTTCCCAAATCCTTACAAGCTTCGAGTACATTATTATTTGGATATCCATAAGATTCAATTGTTTTCCCAATTTTTGAACCAATTCTCATCATTTTAAATAATTGTTCAAAAGGTTCATGTACTCTTCCTCCACCACCATGGGAATAGAATAATCCATATGGTTTATTTTCTAATCCTTTTCGATTGCCTTTTCGTTCAATATAGAAATCATCTACAAAGACTTTTAATCCACCAGCAATGTATCCCCAATAATCTGGAGATCCAAAGGCAATTGCATCAAACAATCGGAATTGATCGATATCTACTCGTGTTTCATTTGTATTGATCATTGTCACTTTTGCTCCAGCAGTTTGTGCTCCATCAGCTACTGCTTCAGCCATTGCATTGGTATTACCATATTCTTGTGAATGATATAATACAAGTATTGAAGTCATTTTTTCCACATCACTCTTACTCTTTTTTTAATCCAATCACTTCTTTATTTTCGTCAACCACAAATTTACCTTTGCTTGAATCTAAGATTACAAATTGATTGCCCCAAGGATCTTTTACTACAGCACATTTTCCTATTTGTATATCAAATGGTCCTGTAATTATTTCTCCACCTGCTTTAACAAATGTATTTACTGCTTGTGATATATCTTTTACTTTAAAATCAATTTCTAATCCTTCTTGTCCAGTATATAACACAATTTCACTTTTATCGTTAGCAAGTTTTAATCCTGCTGCTATCTTAGTTTTCCATATTATTTTATGCCCAAGTTTTTCTACATAGAAAATTATTCCTTCTTCAAGATTTGGCACAGGTATTCTAATGCAATCTATTTTATCAAATAATGAATTTTCCACTTTTTTAACATCCATGTATTATTAATCCAGGAATTCTGTATTTATTTTATATAAGTTTAATAATTTCACTAATTAAAACAAATTTATTTTATAGAAAAGTCTTGTTCTACATTATATTTTTCAGATAAACAGTTCTTAAACTGTTACAAATGATTGTTTATTAAAAAAGCATCATATAATAATTTAGGTTTAATAGAAATGAAAAAATCAATTAGAAATAGTCTCTTAATAGGAATTGGATTATTTATAATACTCATTTTTTTACCAATCATTTTATTTATTACTAATTCTTTTGGGCACTTATCATGGACTATTGATTTTGGTATTTTAATCTTAACTTTTTTTTGCTTCTTTGCAGGTATTTCTATAGTACTATATTTACCATTAACTACATGGCTTAAATTTAATGGCAAGAAGGATAATTTTGGAACATTTACCTCTATTGTTTTCTGTTCATTTTGTATAATATTAGTAATAAGTACTTC
>JAEORJ010000241.1 GCA_016840945.1 Candidatus Gerdarchaeota archaeon | reverse complement strand
TGCAAATAATAGCCTTAGCACTAATTCTAATAATGACCCTTATAGCTCCTTTAAGATTATTTGATTCAAAGAAAATTTTTGACATAACAGCTGTTGGGTTTGTAGTAGCTGGTATGGTTCCAGCAATTATAGCCATATTTGACTTCATAAAAAAAGGGAGAAGACTTTGTTTATATTTATCCACAATAATTTATGGTATTTGGATTATTGTTACTAGTGTTTTTTATTGGGAAATTATTCTCTTAGTAGGATTGTTAGTTATTTATTTCGAAATTACTCGTGTCTTACAATTGATGAGTAAACTATTAGATAAAATAGAATCAATAGCAAGTGGGGGAGCATATTATCATGCAAACGTTTTTCTCAAAAGATATATAATATTTCTATTGAAATATTCAGGTATAATATTAGCGACAACAATAGTTTTTGGAATTATTGGAAGGTATGTTTCTGAATATTTACAAGGTGATATATTCTTTTCAATTTTTATAATTGTAAGTTTGATCCTAGTAGTAATTCTTAGTAGAAGAGTAATTACTTTAGATATACAAAAAATCATTATCAAAGAACAAAAAGAAAGAATGGAAGAAAAATTGGCGAAGACCTATTCACGATATAGCTAGGTAAAAGAAAATTATGTTAGTAAAATTTTCCTAACTAATCGAATCACTAAAGCTAATTCTATATAGAATTGAGTATCTTCCTCATAATCTTCATTAAAAAATCTTCTCAACCTCTTAAATAAACGTTTAAGATATTTTTCCCTGGGTTTTGTACTTTCATACCAAGAATTGACATCATATAGGAATTCTACTGTACTTTCATCGTTAAAGATTTGCAAAAGTTCTTTTCTACTTTCAAGTAGTTCTTTCATCTCAGTTTCTGAATATCCCCTTTTGGATTTGAAATAAGTAATAAGTTCAGCTCTAATACTTTGACACATACCAAGATTAGTTATAGAAAGTAATTCACCCCTTCTACTGAAATGTTGAAAAGTTAAAACCACTCGTGGAAGGGTTTTATAATATGAAATTCTTGTCCAGTTCTTAATTTTCCTGGTAAACTGTCCTAAATCACGGAAAACAATTACAAAGATAAAGATAATGCTTATCAAAAAGGAGAACAACCAGCTTTGTTCCAGAAAATAAGTGAAGCTGTTACTCATCTTTGCCTTCTCCTTTTTTATCTTCTTCATTCTCTTCTTTTACATCAGAAGTATCTTTTTCTTCTTTGAAGGGATGTATAGCTGATGAAATAGAATTACAATATTCTTCTGCTTTTTCAGAATCTTCTGAGTTTATTTCATGCTCACTAAATCTTGCTTCTTCATAAAGATCAGTAAGTGAGGTAATTTTTTCATCTGTATCAGGGAATTTTTCTTCAGTTGATTTCTCAAATTCACCGGGAGTCATACTTCTTTCTGATTTAACACCACGATCAATCAGATCATATGATGCTTTGTGATAAGCTCTAATAACCCGCTTTCGATGATCTGAACTTGTTGCTGTTGGTATCCAGCGTTTATCCTTATCTATAATTCGTTCATGAAACTCATCATCTCTTCTTCTAAAGAAATCTATGCCAATAAAGATAACTGCGACAATAATAAAAACTCCAGCAACACCTAACAAAGCTACTGAAATAACCTTTGGGGGAATTCCTGTAAAACCATCTACAGGTATGTTACTTGTGCCATTGTTGCCGCTGGTAGGATCGCTACTGGGCTCTGATGGTAAGGTAGGAGCTGTATCAGTACCTGTTACATTTGTGGAAATAGATGAATAAGGATCCAGAGTATCAGGAACAAATTCAGGCATATTATTTCTAATATAACGCGCTAAAAAACCATAACCTAAGCCTATTACTAAAGAGATCAATAATGGGACTAGAAATCGTGTCCAATTTCCTTCTGAAAACAGCAAACGGAAAATGTAGAAAATTAAAACTAGAAGAATTGCTGCATAGGGTAGATAAAGGGAAATTTTTGTGAAGATATTATTTGAGGAGGAAGAAGGTAAGCCAGTGAAATGATCAGACCAACTATTTTCTCCCACGTAATCATTTACATCTACCCAATAAAGTGTTTGAACATTAAACCAAGCAAGTTGGAAATAATTTGAAACAATAAAAGTACTATCAAAAGCAGTAATTTTCAATTGACCATTGATATAAATATAAAAAATGTTGTCTGTATTGCGTATAATTCTAATCTGATACCGTTCGTTTGCTTCTGGAACAAAGTAGGTGGAATTTAATTCAGTCTTTAAACCAAGACCATCAAGCCCAAACAGAGCCAGTGGTTTACCAATCTCAAATTGCAATTTATACCCTTCCGAACAAAGATTATAGGAAGAATAAATTGGATGTAAACCAGCAAATATAACAGAGGCTGAACCAGCACCATAGTACCGTACTTCCCACTCCCACAAACCATAGGAGACATTGCTTTGATGGATAGCAATATTATTTTCAAAGTGTTTAGCACCAATAGATCTATCTTCTAATTCAAAATATCCTAATGGTATTGTCCACCCTTCTATGTTTACTTCAAATAGATATCTGGAAGCAAAACTAAAAGAAATTATAGAGATAACTAGAAAAACAGCCACAGCAATGAATCTTTTATCAAAATTTAACTTTGACTCTTTTCTTTTTTTATCCTTTGAGCTCTCTTCCAAAGTATTCTCGTCCAACAAACAGTCTGTAATTCTAAATTAATACAGAATTATTAGTTTATTTAATCTTTTTAAACTCTGAAAATTAATTTAGAAAATTTTACTGGAGAAAAAATGGTGAAATTGCTGCTAGAATAACAATTGGTGAATAGTTATCAGTATTTGCTATGTTGAATAGATGAGATTTAGACACTTGGTAATGTTTAGCTAGAATATTTTTATTGAAAAGAATTCTTGTTTGATTATTTTTGCTCATTACCTTTAATACTTCTGTTTTAGCAGCAATATCTTTCCATACAATTGATGATAAAGGATTTTGTGTAGATATAATGCTTTTTAAATGGATATTTTCAGCATCTAAGATTAAAACAATTTGATCATCATATTCTTTAGTAGCAATTTGAGCTCTAATGTCAAATAAAGAAAAAAGGGTGGTATGAGTAGGTTTAGAAAGAATTTTTCCAACCTTTTTATACGCACCATCTAATTGTTGGTAGATTGACCATTGATTACTTACTTTAGTCAATTTTAATTTCAATATTTATCAGCTCATGGTAATGATGGAGTAATTTCGTAGTCTTTTTCCCATTCTACATCAAAATTATAGGTGATCTTTGTTTCAGCGCCAGTTTTAACCGTTATTTCCCAAGTATAAATTCCGAGATTGTCTTTTGTGGGAACAATATTAGGCTCAATGTTCTTTACCTTAATGCGTTCTGATCTTGAATATGGAACAACATCTTTAATGACAATAAAGGAATCTTCTTTTCGGAAATTCTTAATGATGATTTCATATTCATAGTAGATATTTCGTTTGCCTTTCACAACACCAGCTTTCTCGCGTACTCGTTTAACAAGCTTCTTTTCTGCTTTCATTTTCATTTCTTCACGAGCACCAAGCTTAAATTCTTCTCCAGGAGCGATTTTAGCAATATAGGTTTCACCAATAAATTCTCCTTCTGAGTAGACTTTGGCATTACCAGCAAGAATTACTGCATCACCACTGGTGATTTTATCTTGAGCGATTACACCTAAACCATCTGTTGAAGACCAGTAGAACTCTTTGTCTGTCTTTAATTCATGTGTTGTTAAAGTCACTGGGTGATTATTGCCATCTGATGGTATAGTCCATTTACCTGAAATTTCAAAACTTTGAACTCCCGAAGGACTTTCTTTTAATTCAGCTGTAGGTTCGTACATCTCTTCCATTGGTGCTTCGTCTAGAGCCATAACGGCTTCCTCTTTAGCTCGTTCCATAGCTTTTGGAGCAGATGGAGCCATTCTTTTAGCTTTCATACCATAACCAGGGCTTGGAGGTGGTCGTGCATAAGGATCATAAATATCAATATAGAAGGGAGTAGGTTCGACAACTCTAAGAGGTCTAAATACAGCAGTAGAAATCTCAAGACTAACATCTATCCAATCTTCTAACGTACGATTTACCACTTGAGCCATACCTTTTAAGATTGCCTTGTCTATTTTAAGGTCAACATCATAGGTTGGATTCCAGCTAACTCCTGAGGTTTGATAAGACAATTCAAAAATAAAAGGTCCAGTTTGAGCTACATCAACACCGATAGCAATTTCAAAAGTTTGTTCTGTTCGAGATTGATTTTGATAGATACTTATCTGATTATTTAATGTTTGAATTTTCTTATTCAAGTCCTCAATTTCATCTTCAAGGCTTTGTTTCTTCTTGAGAAATTCAACATTGTTTTTATTTTCAAAATCAATAAAGGTCGAAAGGGTGGTTAATTGTGTTTCTCCTGATGCTAACCATTGTGGAAATTCTACTGAAAATTTCTCACTTAAAGCTTTCAAGCGTTCATTTTGCTTAACAGTAAAATCGTATTTTTGTTGTAAAGCTTGAAGTTCTTTTTTAAGTTTCTTTTCTTCTTGAACAAGTTTATTCAATTCTTCATGAGAAACTTCTTCTTGGTAAACTGTTTCAACATCAATTGCACCAATTGATCCTTTACCTTTCCCTGAAACACGAACACTATCCTTTCTAAGATTTTTTGTTAATTTTTTGATACGAATTTGTTGAAATCCTTTTTTCAATTCAATGGATCCTGAGCGATAGATTCGTGCACCATCCAAATATGCAACTACTCGATCAATTTTTGTTTCGAGTGTTACGTGTTTGTCATCAACCATAAAAATTACCTTTGATATTTTAACAGATTATAGAGTGGAAACACCCTTCAAAAAACCTTTCGGAACAAATAATAAGTTTATAATAAGAGATTTAAAAAGAGATTAATAGGTTAAATTAACCTATTTGATATACTATTGATTTTGTGATGAGCAGATGTTCAAAAACGAAAAGAAAAAATACCTCCCAGTAATAATTATAGGATCAATCATTATTATTCTAACATTAACTGGAGGGCTTATTTTTGGTCCCTTTAATTATATTTTACCAGAGTCTTTAAGGGATAAACTTGGGTATAATAATGATTTAGAAGGGGAACTAACTGTTCAATTATATATCGATTTCAATGGTTTTCATGAAAATATAAATGAATCAATTTTCTTCGAGACAAATGAAATTGCCACTGCTTATTCAATTCTAGAGAAAGCCAATCTTACTTTACAAGTGGAAAATTATCAAGATAGTGTATTCATTGAAGGAATAGAAGGTATTATTCAAAATTCCGTTTATGGTTGGTGGTATATAGCAGATGGGGTAGATGGAGGTATTGCTGCTAATAAATTCAATCTACGAGCAAATGAGGTTCATACATTATTATGGTTGTATAAAGATTATTGAGGGAAATATGATGTTGAAAGTATTTAACAAAAGAAAATTTATCAGAGTTGGTCTATTAGTAACGATTTTTTTAATAACTAATTTAGGAACTGCTAAAATTGGTACAGCTTCTTTTCCAGCAGAATTTTATCTGGGTGAAAATTTTAGTTGGAAAATTGATAATATCTCATCAGGAGTTACTACCTGGTATAATATGTCATCCCCGGTGTGTTCTTGGTTTGCCAATAAAAGTGATATATTGACGTATAATAT
>JAEORJ010000240.1 GCA_016840945.1 Candidatus Gerdarchaeota archaeon | reverse complement strand
TTATAAAAAGGTTATTTTATTCTTTTCAATTTGTTATTATATGTATTTTTTAATCAATAATTCATCATCATATCAATTTCAGTTCCATCAGACATGAATATTTTTTTCATTAGATTAGCAGTTAAACATGAATGAACCGGTATAACATATAACAAATCACCAATTTTAATGTCAGCAAAATAATTTCTTGGGCAATGAACTACACCATGCTCTTGACTTAAGGATTTAACATATAGTTCGTGATTTATTCTACCCCAAGTTTCTCCTTCAGGAAAAGCTATAGCACCATAGGACAAATTAATCTCTTCTCGTTTTATGGTTTCTTTGGATAGGTGAATTGCCCCACCATAAATTATTAGTTCTTCTCTTTCTGGATGTTTTGATACTACTGGGCAAGCTACTGCTACACCAATATCTTCTTCATTACATGTACCTAATTTTAATTGTATTAAGTCATAAAACACAAAATTACCTGGTCTAATCTCATCTACACCTGTGAAATCATCTACAACACTGCAAGTCGGTGTGTCACCTATCGATAATTTAACAATGGAAAATCCTTGTAAAAATAACCTTTCTTGGATGTTTTTTAATTTGACCACAGTATCCTCATAAATTTCTTTAATCTCGCTTACGGAATGTGCCTTATAGGAATGTCCTGAATGAGTTAATAATCCTATAAAATGCATATTTTGAGTCTTTTTAATATCGCGAATTAAATGAGACAATTCAGCTTCATTATCCCAATCAATGCCTGATCTATGATAACCTGTATCAACTTTAATCCAGATATTGACTTTTGCTTGTAGATTTTGATTTAAATATTCCATAGTATCTATTGATTCTACTAGTAAATTTAGAGTGATTTTTTTAGCTAATTCATTTATGGTTTCAATTTGCCTGATATTAACTGGGAAGGCTATTGTAATATCTGTCCAACCATTATCAGCAAAATATTGAGCCATATCAACAGAAGAAACAGTAATAGCTGTGACACCTTCTTCTTTAAACCACTCACCAATTTCAGCTGATTGATGAGTTTTGAAGTGAGGTCTAAACAACACATTATTTTTAACCGCTTTTTCTGCCATAATTTTAATATTTTTCAAAACGCGTTCTTTATTTAATATCAAAGTTGGTTTAACAATCTTCATCAAAAAATCTCACAATAGTTTTGTTTAACATATTCAAAATGAACTGAAAAAGATTATTGTTTAAAAAGAAAAAAGATTGAAGAAAGATTAATTCTTTCTTCTCTTGTAGATTATGGTACCAACTGCTACACTAAATAGTGAAGCTAAAATTGGTATCAATGGCAATGGTGATGCTGGTGTTTCTGTTGTTGTTATTATTTCAGTGACAGTACCAATTAACCAATCAATGTCTAAATCATAAATGAGATGACCAGTTGGATACCAAGATTTTGAAGCTGTTACATGAATTGTTTCTGTTTCATTTGATGCTGGTAAACTTACTACATAAATACCATTACTAACAAACAATGCACCATAATCTAGGCCATTATAATTAACAGATACAACTGCATCATCTACTGGCTGTCCTGATTGATCAGTTACACAATATTGAATTGTATGTGTTGGTTGTGCCAATTGTTCATCATAAACATCAATATATAGCGCTGGTGAAGCATATGGTAGATAGATGTATACATATTGTTTCATTATCACTGGTACATAGTAAATCATTGGAATGAAAACTGGAACAATCACAGGGATAAGGATTATTCTTACTTGATTTATTATAATAAAAGTCACCAAATTAACTAGGAAGATAAATTGTATGAACCAGAATTCGAAGTGGAAGATAAATGTTATTTCCCAGAGTAGAATCGATACAAACAGGAATATGATTTCTATGTATTGATATACGATAACAACTTGAGTTTCATAGACTTTTATTTCAATAGTTGAGTAGATAATAACAATTATTAATTCAACTATTGCTAAATAGAAGATTATTGTAATATCAAAAATAAATATTGCAATCATTTCTATCAGCAGCAAGAAATACCAAGTTATTACAATGAAATCAATGATCATAATAACCATATCATCTAAGATCTGTACAGTTACATCTTCCCATTCCACCATGACACAGTTGTCAACAAATGATATAGCCACCATTGGTGCAACGCCAACCCATTGGAATGGTAAGTGGGGACCCATTGGTTGAACAATCATATTGCCGACCCAATCAACCATAACATCTGTTGAATTTAAGTAAACATTGAATAATCCATCAGCAGTCATTAATAAAAATTCATCATCTGATAATCTAGTTAAAACAAAATTATTTGCAGTATTAGCAGTATCCGTATAATAAATTTCATCTCCGCCAATATCTAAATGAGAAGTAAGATAATCGATGTTTAATGTTTTATCAGTTGAATCAAAAGTAAGATAAAATAATTCGTCGTTGATATTAATACTCCAAACATCATCTTTATATGGTTCTTGAGTTAAAACAATGCGATCAGTTGGCAATTCAATATCCAAAGTCTTACCACTTGGAGCAATAGTAAAGTCTACATCAAAGAGAAATTCATCAGCTTTAATATTTAGTATTGGAGTAGCTCCTAATATAGTTGCTCTTACACCTACATTTGTATCATTATGATGTATCTCTAATTGATAAGTATCATTTAGTAAAATGACAGTGGATTGTGCTGTTTGTTCAATAATTTCAACAGTGTTTCCATCATAATCATAAGTTCCATTTGTTGACAGATTGTCATTGCCTAATTGGTCGGGAGAGACCTGTGCATTGCCAGCAAAAGCAGGCAAACAAGCAATAAGTGACAATATAAATAATGTATAGAAAATTTGTTTCTTCAAATTTTTCTCCTCAATAATTTCAAGCTAAATTTTAGTTTAGCATTTAGCTATATTAACAAAAAAAGTTCTTTACATATTTTACTTTTTCTTAAGTGACATTCATTTAATTAATTGAGTTATTTTGTGTTAATTTTATTAATTAACAGTGATTCAAAGTTTTATAAAGATAAAAAAGCAATCAAATTCAGAAATTTTCGAAAATGTGATTCTAAAATGAAGTATTTAGTGTTAGGGTCTGGACTCATGGGACGAGCTGTTGCTTTTGATTTAATACAAAACAAAGAAACAACTGAAGTTCGTTTAGCTGATATAAACTTAGAATTAGCTAAAGAAGTAGCAAAATGGTTAAAGGATTCAAGAATTAAACCTATAAAACTTGATGTAAATAATGAGGAAGAAGTACTAAATGCAATGGAAGGAATTGATTCTGCAATTGGTTGTATATCTTATAATTATAATCTTCAATTAACAAAAGCAGCCATTCTGTCAGGTGCCAATTACTGTGATCTAGGTGGTAATAATACTGTTGTTGAAAATCAATTCAAACTTGATAAGCAAGCAAAAGAAGCTGGGGTTACTATTATACCTGATTGTGGCCTAGCACCTGGAGTAGCTAGTATTATTGCAGCTGCTGGCATAGAGAAATTTGATAGAACAGAAGAGATTCATATTAGAGTAGGTGGGTTGCCACAAAATCCCAAACCACCATTGAATTATTCAATAATCTTCTCAGTTCAAGGATTAACAAATGAATATATCGAATTTGCAGAAGTCATTAGGAATGGAAAAGTAACTAAAGTTGAATCATTAACTGAAATCGAAGAATTAGAATTCCCAGAACCATTTGGTAAATTAGAAGCATTTCAAACATCTGGTGGCACCTCAACTTTACCTAAAACAATGTTAGGTAAGGTCAAAGATTTAGATTATAAAACAATTCGATACAAGGGTCACGCAGAGAAAATGAAAGCAATGTTAGATCTTGGTTTCAAAAATTATGATGAAATTGATTTCAAAGGTATAAAAATTAAACCACGAGAATTTTTTGAAGTAATGCTAACAAAAGCACTTACCGATGATAATGTTCGTGATGTAACACTGTTACGAGTTACAGTTATAGGGTATGTTGGTGAAGATAAGAAAATGATGACCTATCAAATAATTGATTATTTTGATGAACAGAATAATTTAACTTCTATGATGCGTATGACTTCATTTCCAGCAGCAATTATAGCCCAAATGATGGCTAAGGGTGAAATCAAAAAACATGGAGTTATTGTTCAAGAATTCAATGTTCCTTCTAAGAATATGCTTGATGAACTACGAAAACGGAATGTTGTAATAGAAGAAAAATTGGAGTCCATTTAGATACTATCTTTGATAATTAATAACAAATTGTTCTTGTGTTGCATTTTCAACAGCGCAAGGACGTATTTCTCTTGTCTTTAAGATAGCTTTTTTTCCATCCATTTCTCCAAAAATAAATCTTTGAGCTAAAGCTAACATCATTCCGGTTCTACCACAACCAGCAATACAATGCACTAAAACAGGCTTGCCTTCTTTTTTACTCTGCTCTAAAATTGTTAAGAATCTTTCAACTTGTTCCTTTTCAGGTACATGATAGTCTTGTACAAAAATTTCATAATGCTCAAAATCTTTCGCTAAATTGTTTTCTTCTTTAATATCTACAATTTCTTCAGCCAAAGAGATGATTACTTTTATGCCTTTGTTTTTTATAATATCAAAATCATTTTTTAGTTGAGGTATTTCACTGCCATAAAGTACACCTTCAACAACGGTATAAATATCGAATGTCATCTATTTATTCACTCTGGTCTTTAATAATTAAATCATTTCTTTTCATCTAAACCTAAATATCTTTGCTGGGCTCCAGCAGCTTCTTGTCGTTTCTTTGTGGTTTCATCTTTTCCTAGTTCAGCTTCTTCTTTGTCTGGAGTTGTTTCAAGTTTCTTTGATCTAATATAATATGAGATAAATGAAAAAATGATAATCACTGCTGCCAATACTCCTAAAGCTATTCTTAAGGTTGTATTATTTCCAGTATTTACATTAACATTTAGGCTTAATTCAAAATAACCTTCGGAATAACCTGTGTTTGATAATTCAAAATAGATTGATGAAACGTTATCAATAGGTAATGTTTGGGGAGTTGAAATGGTTACTAATGATATCAAACCATTTACTGTTGCATTAACAGGATCACCACTTGTAACTGTTACTTTAATGGAGCCATTATATGTTGTTTCTTCAGTAATATCAAGATAAACCTTAGAATCATTATTTAATACAAAGTTCTGTTTTGAATATGAATCACTTTTGCAAAATGTCGATATAGATACCATACTAAATAAAACAAATAATATTATCAAGATTTGTTTGTTAAACCTCAATATCTTATTCATTTTTATCATATCCTTCTATTTTTCATCATCTTTATTTATTGTTGTTTTAGAACTTAATTCTTCGGGAGAGTCTAGAATTATTGGTTCTTTTAGTTCTTTATCTTCTTCAAGCATATCAAAAACAACAAATTCTTCTCCAGAATCTGTTTTTATAATTGTTAATTTATCATCTAATTGTTCTTTAGTTTTTTCAATATGCTTTTTCAATTCTTCTTCGTTAACAATTTCTAAATCTATCTTACTTTTTTGTAAAATATTATACAAATATTCACCTAATCTAGCATTTGTTTCAAAACGCAATTCAATAAATGTTGGATGAAAAGTTTCACTTGTTATCCTTGTCTTATCATGAATTTTCGATATTAGAGACATGCCTTCATTTGTATTAGGAATTTTCAAATGAAATCTATAAGTTTCCAAAACCTCAAGGATTTGAGATTTGAGGTCATCGATGTTTAATCCTTCTTTTGCGCTTATTTTCACTGCTTTACTTTGAAAAGCAGCTTCTATAACAGCAACTTTCTCATCAACATTTTGAGCTATATCAATTTTGTTTACTACTGGTATCAATGGAATATTTTCAGCTTTAATAGCTAGTAAAGTATTCATAGAAGAGAGAACTTTACGTTTGATATTATCAACTGAATCGTAACAATCAACTAAAAATAATATCAAATCAGCTTCACAAATTTCTTTTAGGGTAGCATAGAAAGCATCAATTAAAATATGAGGTAATCGCGATATGAATCCCACAGTATCAGTTACTAAAATTTTTCTTCCAAAAGAATCAAAACTTCGAGTGGTAGTGTCTAATGTTGTAAACATCCGTCCACTTACTTCTACTTGAGAAGATGTTAAGGTATTCATTAAAGTGCTTTTACCAGCATTGGTATAACCTGCAATAGCTACTAAATCAAATCCTGATTGGAGCCTTCTTTTTCTTCTGTTATCCTTAGCTATTTTGATTAATTCTAATTTTCTTTCTAATTTTTTAATCAATACACTTTTAGCTGATAAGCTTTTTTGGGATTCTAAACGTGAACCACCAGCTTTTTTGAGAGCAGCTAATCTGATTTGTGTGATTGCTTCTTGAGTCCCAGCGCGGTTGATAAAAATCTCTAATATTAGCTCAAAACGATCAATTATTGGAACATGCCATCGTTTCTTTAAATTATCAAATTGAAGTTCATCTAGTTTATTTTCAATTATTACGAGATTAATATCTTGTTGTTTAATTAAACCTTTAATCTCACTTACTTTGCCACGCCCAAATAAGTGATCAGGATGGAGTCGTTCTAAATTCTGTACTACTCTATCAACAACTTGATAACCAGCTACAATTGCTAATTCAGAAAGCTCTGCAAGATGATCACCTTCTTTTCGATCTGTAACTGCTTCTAGAAGTAGAACTCTTTTTTTAGTTTCAGACATAGTGATCACCAGAAAATTGATTTTAATTTCCTCACAGAACTATTAACTAATAAAAATTAGTGAAATATTGATTAATTAATTATTGTTTTCTCTTATTTTCTGTTTCTTTAACATAGTAAAAATTTAAAACAATAGTGACTATAGACAATTCTTAATACCAAAATTAATGGGTGTTTTATTTTGACATATCACCACAATCCTGAGGAATTAGAGAAGGAGCTAAATAGAGTTAATTCATTATTAAACGAAGAACCAGATGATATTTCATTGTTATATGAGAAATCATCTTGCCTAAGACATTTAGATAGATACGAAGAAGCAATAGCTACCCATAAAAAAATGATTGAACTCGATCCTAACAATATTGATTATCTATTTATGATGGGGTTAGTGCTTTTTGAAGATTCAAAATTTGAAGAAGCATTACAATATTTCAATAAAATATTAGAATTAGATCCCAATTATCGAGATGCGATTTTTAATAAAGGGCTTGTATTAAAAGAACTTGGAAGAACAGAGGAAGCTCGGGAATTTATGAAACAATCATTTCATAAGAAATAAAGTGATACTACGTGTGTTTATAACCAATCAGTAATAAGTAATTATAGAAGTGATGAATATGAATTATGAATCATCAAATAACATTGATACTAACATTCTTTCTAAAATTCAAGAAGCAAAGAAAAGACTTCATGATATGTTTGATGAAATAAAAAAGATCGATTTAGTGTTTTATGATTTACCAACAGGAATCAAACCACGAAGGATCGGAGCATTGGATGGTGGGGGATTTTCGCAAGATTTTGTAGGTTTAACAATTGTACCATGCCAAGCAGCAGGAGCGGTGTTTGAAAAAGACAAAGAACCAATTTGGATTGAAAAGACTAATTTGGAGATATTAACTGTCAATGAAGACCCTAAAAATTTTGCTGCCCTAGCTCGTGACTTACTAGAAATTGAAGTAGCGCAAGAATTGGCAAATCTAAAACCAGATATGATATTTTTAGATGGTTCAATAACTAATTTAGCCTACAAAGGAATACCACAAAGCATTCGATACTCATTGGAAGATAATAAAGAAATCGAAGAAGATTCACCAGGTTTCCGTTTCTATAATCTATTTTTGAAATATATCCAAACAGCTTATCGTTTGATTAAATCATGTCTTGAAAATGACATCTTGTTAGTAGGGATAGCAAAAGACTCTCGAGCAAATGTGTTAACTAAACAGCTATTTGTAAACAAAAAGAAAAAGCCTAATGTTAGTGATTCATCACTTGTTAGTATTTTATCTAATGGTAAAACAGGATTTACCAAACCAATAAAATTCAAACCAAAAATAAGACCAGTTCGAGAACGAGTTTGGCAAGCAACAGAAGTGTTCCAAGAACCCGATCTCAGATCCTTTTACTTAAGTTATTTCATATTAAAAGAAGGGGCATTACCGATCAGAGTGGATTCGTTAATTCCTCAGAAAGATCGATTGAAAGAAATCCAAGAAGCATTGGTAACCTATCATGACGGAAATGGATTTTTCACTCCAGCATATCTCACTCATAGAAAAGCAAATATGAAAACTGATTACGGAACAAGATTAGTTAACTTACTCGCGGAGAAAATATTCGAAGATTCACCTGAAATCTATAAGGCATTTCTAAGCATGAAAAGAAGAGATGTAATACAATAAAAGCCATAATTTAAGACAATTAACAAAGGTTCTATATCGAAATATATTTTATTTAAAAGAAAAGATATAACTACCATGTTCGAAGTGGGAAAAGAGAAAACTAAAGTAATCCTTTTTTGTGGCTTGTCAAATGCTGGCAAAACCACTATACTAAATATATTTACAAAGGGAGATGTGTTCAAAACAGCACCTACTTTAGGTATTTCTTTAAGTTCCTTAAAAGTGGATGATTTCAAATTTAGGATCTTCGACTTAGGTGGCCAAGAAAAATTTAGAGAAGAAATCACTCCTCTTTTACCTTTTGCTGATATTATTATTTTTGTAATTGATTCTCATAATAAAATTGAATTTCCTGATGTCGCTTTAGAATTCCATCGAATACTTGAAAATAGTGATAAAAAATTAACTCCTATTTGTGTTCTAAGACATAAATCCGATCTTAAGAAAAATATGAGCGAATCATTTTTGATATCAAAATTAGGATTAAAGAAAGTATTTGATAGACCATGGAAATTGCTTAGCACTAGTGCTGTAACCTTAGAGGGATTGCAAGATCTCTATAGTTGGATTTTAGAGCAAACTATTGGTAAAACCCCAGATTTCAAGATTGAAAAGAAGAAAGATGAAGAAATTTCCTTCCATTATCCATGCCCCATGGTGAAGGAACTTGATGATGGTTCAACTTTTTGTTTAAACCGGGATGAATTTATTGAAACTGAATTAACGCAATGGGGTTTTCATGATGAAGTCAGTAAAATGGTTCTTAAAGTTATTCCTGATCTTCGAAAAGAATCGTTAGAAACAACTGGTAAAGATATTTGTCCAGATTTTTGTATTTTGAAAAACGGTGAAAATGTTTTACGGTGCCCGGTAACAAATTATAAACTTGAAACTCGTGGTATTAAGGTTACTGAGAAGCGTTATGAAGATGCTGTTAAGCTCTCTCAAATTTACGGTGCTAAAATTGGAACTGAAGTTTGTCGTGAATGCATTTATAAAATCATCATCTCACCAGATACCATTCTTAGTGAAGAAGATTTACGTAGTATACAAAAGTCACTCTTCAATCCTTAGTAGATAATTTTTATATCTAAATGCTTAAAGTAAAAACTAAGATGTCTAGTATTAGTAATCTTAATTTTGAAACTATCGCTGATAAAAAAGAGCTTACTTTTATGCTTACAGATATTGATTACAAAATTGAAGATAATGATGAATCACCTACTATTAGATTATTTGGTAAAACACCTACAGAAAATATAATGATCTCAATCTCTGATTTTTTGCCTTATTTTTATGTCACTTATACTAAAGACTTAGAGTTTTTCATTAATAACGATGCTATTATCTCTGAATGGAAGAAAAGAATTGAGCTTACCAAGAAGAAAAGATATCTTGGAGGAAAAGAAGTCAAGGTATTAAAAATCTCTGGTTCGCATCCTGAAAAAACTCAAAAGATTCGTGAGAAGTTCCAAGAAGCTGGTTATGAAATCCATGAAGCTGATATCCCTTTTGTGAAGAGATTTCTCATTGATACTTCTCTTAGATGTTTGACAGTAATTACTACCTCTGTTAATATCACGTCTTCTTCTGATAAAATGATAATTGCTGAAACCAGTTATCGTGTAATTAAAACAGCTGATAAATCAAAATTCCCCGTGGCTGATTATTTCTATAGACTTAAGCTTATGGCTTTTGATATCGAAGTTGATCATCAGGATGAAACAATTCAACAATTAACGGGTGAAGTTAAGAAAAGAATTACTGCAATATCAGCAGTTTTTGGAACATCTCCTTATGAGAAACAAGAGAAAATATTCATCTTAACTGATGATTCTGACCAAGAGGAAATTAATCTCATTCAGAAATTCATTGATTTATTGCAAAAAATTCAACCTGATGTATTAATTACATTTAATGGTGATAATTTTGATCTCCCATATTTACTCGAGCGTATGAATAAACTTTCTATTGATAGCAGGCTTTTGTCTCAATTTCAAAATGATTCTGTTTTCTATTCCAATCGCTATAGAACTTTTAGAATAAAAGGTCGAATATCATATGATATCTCACCAAGAACTTGGAGCATCCATCCAATTTCTGGGAAGAAAGGACTAGGAGATATTGCTGAAACAGTTTTAGGAGAAGGGAAAATAAATGTTGATATGCCTTTAGGTGAATTATGGCGGTCAGGATATCTTAATGGAAATAGAACAAATCAAAAATTATTGAAAGATTATGCACTTCGTGATAGTAAGTTAACATATGAATTAACTTGGAAACTAGGAGTTCAAGGATGGTTAGAAATTATAAGACTAACAGGATACCCAGCAGGCGAAGCTCCTGGAAGCACAGAGAGGATTTTTGGCGAATTTGAACTTATGCGTTTTTGCTATCAAAAAGATGTTTTAATACCTCTTGCACCATCTGATGAAGAAGTTAATAGAAGGAGGGAAGAACGTAGAAAGAATCCTCACAAAGGTGGTACTGTTTTAGTTCCTAAAGGTACTTTGCACGTTGGTGTTATTATAACTGATTTTAGAAGCATGTATCCTAGTGTTTGTGTAGCTCATAACATAGGTGGAGAAACACTTAAACGATTAAAAGAAATTGAAAAAATTGAACCATTAAATATGTTTCATGATAAACCACAATCATGCTTATCATCAATGCAAGAAACGTTGATTAAAAGAAGGGAGATAACTAAACAGAAAATTAAGGAATTAAAATTACAACTAGAGAAAAATCTCAAAACTGATAATAAACAGCTATTACAAGAAGAAATCGAGATTTTGGATAAAGAACAATATTCAATGAAAATTGTTGCTAATAGTATGTATGGTTCTCATAATTACATACGTAGTAGATTTTATTCTATACAATTAGGCAATGCAATTACTGATATTGCTCGAACATATATACTGCGAATGGAAAAATGGTTAGAAGAGGTTTCGAAGAAAGTCACACCTTGTTCAATTATTTATGGTGACACAGATAGTGCATTTATTAAATTACATAATGAAGAATTAGTTACAAAAGCTTACTTAGAAACAATTGAATCAGAAAAAAGGAAATCATTTGATAATTTACTTAAAATTGTTAATGATATTTTATCTGAATTGAATTCTAAAATTCCAGAAGCAATGGAATTGTCATTAGAAGATATAGCCTTCAAATTAATTTTTAAACCTGGTAGAGCTAAAGCCTACAGTTATTTTAGTTTATTAACAAATGAACTGAATATTACTGGATTTGAAGCAGTAAGGTCTGATTGGTCACAATTATCTCGAGACGCTCAAAGAAAAGTACTAACACTGATATTAACTGAACCTAGTATTTCAAAAAAAATTGATTCCTCTAAACGAAAAACTGAAGATCCAGGGATCAAAAAAGCTAAAGAATATTTAATTCAACTTGGTGTAAAAATGCTAAAAACACCTACTAAGGAATTAATACCTAAAGCAGTTATTCTCTCACCAATTAAGAAACCACCAAGTAGATATAAATCCAAAGTTCCAGCTGTTCAAGCTTTCTTAGATTTCGCTAGAAGAGAGAATTTAGATCCAGAAGTTGTTTGGAAAGAGTATGATAAATTTCAATGGGTTATCGTCCCTGGTAAAGGAATAATAAGTGATAGAGCAAGACACCCAAAATATGCTAATGACCTAGATAGAGATTATTATATCAATGAAGTATTGCGTTCTTCTGAGAGCTTTGGTATTGATGTATCTCTACAAGATGTAAAAAATGTTTCAACAACTGAACCTCTAGATGAGATTCTAAAACGATTACCTTCAAAAACAACTTCAGAAGAAAAAGATGAAGAAAAAATAACCGCTCAAAATAAAACTGTTAGAACAAAGCAAACAAAATTAGGAAAATATTTTGAAGATCCTTAAACAAATTCTTTAGGTTTTACATTTAATTAATTTTAAACTCATTACGTAAGGAATTATGAAATAAAAAATGATTAGAGATAATATATCACTAATCAATATGATATAAAAAGAAAGGAGAAAGATAATTTATACAATATAGCTTGTTCTCTCTTCTCTAACTCTTCTTCTTTCAATTGATTTTTGTATTGATCTAACAATCCAATAAACTAAACCAATTGGAATAAACAATAAGAATCCAAACATAATTGTGCCTAAAATTGCCCATATTGCTGTTGGTGCTCCTGCCATGAAATTCACCTATAATTTATTATAATTACCATTTTTTGAACTCAATGTACCTTATAAGAGTTTTCACTATTTCTAAAGATATTAAATTAATTAATTTTTATGTTTTAAGCAATTAATTCCAATAATGTTTTAATTAAATAATCAGGTTTACATTCTCTCAATGTTTCTATTTTATGTTTTCCTGTAGCAACAGCAATTGCTTTCATTCTAGCATTTTTGCCAGCTTCAATATCATGAGGTGAATCACCGATTATAATGCAACTTTCTGGTTTAGCATTTATCTTTTTAGCAGCAATTAGAAACACTTCAGGATTAGGTTTGCCAATAGTTATGTCTTCACCTGTTACCACTGCTTCAAAGTATTCCTTTATTTTTGCTTTTTCAAGCATTTTAGAGACATTATACATCGGGGTTGAGGAAGCCAAACACATCTTCACATTTATCTCTTTAAGATAAGAAAGGATTTCAATAGCGCCATTAATCACGGGAACATTTTCTAGTAATTTAGTTAATAGTTCCTCTTTTCTATCAGCATATATTTCTAGTTTATTATTTTGAGATACAATTTCGGGAATTAATGTTAACAAGATATCTTTAGGTGTTCGCCCCATATTTTGAACAATCTCGATATAAGGTATTGCTATTCCTAATTCCTTAAATAATTCTAGAAAAGCTTCTATATGACAATCCAGAGTATTAACCAAGGTTCCATCTAAATCAAATACTATCCCAGTTATATTCCACTTTTTTATTAACTCAGTTATTAATGTCATATGGCATACCAAATAATAAAAAGTATAATTTCTTCTGATTTAATAGTTTTCACTTTAAAACTTAATAAAAAGTTTAAATGCCGTTAAGTTATTTTCCTTAATATCTAGGTGGTAAAACAATGTCTGTTGATGATCAAACTGAGCTCATTGAAGAAGCAAATGGTGAAGAAGAACACCAACGAAGTTGGTGGGACTCATGGAAAGAGCTCGAATCTTTTCCTAATAAAAAACGATTTATTATTTTATCAATTGTTATCACAATTATTGAATTAGCAGGATTTATGGTATTTGCTTATGCCTTTAGTACTGAACAATTTGAAGGTGGATTATTTGATTTTGGTTTGTTAATTATGGCTGCTTTTTCTGGTTTGATAATTTCTTATATTGTTACCAACAAAAAAGAGGCTTTAATAACCAGTGCAACAAATGGTGCCATATCAATAATTATTGCAGTAATAATTTATACATTAACAACAAAATATTTAGCAAACCCTGAATCATTAGAAATTGATTTCTACTATTTTGGTATACCAATTGTTAGTTTATTAGTACAAATGGTCATTGCCTTTACTGTCACTCGAACTAGACAATTATATTATAGATATGAAAAAACGGGTGGAAAGCCACTAAAACGTGATGAAGAAATGATCAAAGAATTAGAAGA
>JAEORJ010000239.1 GCA_016840945.1 Candidatus Gerdarchaeota archaeon | reverse complement strand
TCGAAATATACGATCAACAAGATAATTCCGTATCACTGCATAAAGCTGAAGCTCAATTGTCACAGATAGGTAATGACATCATACGCAAAAAGGACGTCATTTTTGTGTTCGATCAATCTGGAAGCATGGAGGAACAAAATAAAATGGGCGCTGCAAGAAGGGGTGCAAAAGAGATTTTTGAATCAGTAATAAATCCAAATGATAAAGTCGCAATTATAGGTTTTCATTCAAAAGTAAATGATATCTTACCTTTAACAATAAAATCTGGGAATGTTACAAATATTCAATTAATCATTCAAAAATTAACCTATACACCATTTCAGACGGCATTTTACGATGCTTTAGGTGCAGCCATCGAAATGCTAAAAGAATCACCCCCTGAAAATCAAAAATGGATCGTGGCATTGACAGACGGTTTTGATAATTGTAGTAAAAATTACAAGCCTAATTCTATAGCAAAATTCATTAAGTCGTTAAATTACCCACTAAATATCATATTGATAGGTGTTGGTAAGGAATTAAGAGAAGTCTATAGTGAAATGAATATCATTGTGAAATCCTCAGTAAGAGGTAAATATATCCCAATATATTCTGAAGTAAAAGTTTCTAAATCTATTGAGGAAGCATTCATGCGGGTAAAAGAAATCATGGCTTCATCAGAAATAGAGGGATTTACCCCGGAGGAAAAATAAGAGGTGAAAAAAAAAAATGCAATTAAAAATTCGTAAAAAATTAGGTTTAAGAGAATTACTATTATTGAGTTTCACGGTTTTATGTATAATCTCTTTGGGTTGCGTGGCAATTACGAGTAGTATTTTTATGGGAGTCATCGGAAACATCACCTCCTCTCAAACAACTGATGCTTTAGAATCAGAAATTAGAGTGGATATGCAAAATCAAACAGAAAATTATGCGTTAATAATCCAATCTCAATTAGAACAGGTTACGAGAGATATTGACGGTCTTGCTGATGTTGTTACTAATTTATTTCAAGATCCATTTGAATTTGATTATAGGAGATCCTATTATCACGTCGATATGCTCCCCGCAGGAACGATACTTTTCAATGGAACGACTCTTTCAAGTGATACTTATTATCCCGAAAATATTCCGCCCGATGCAATTTATGATCCTGAATTAGAACTTATGGCATCTTATAATTATTCCCATTATCTGATATACGATGATACTTATAGCGCAATGGGAAACGATGAATACAATTTAACAGGAATTCATGGATTATATATCAATAGAACAGCACACTTAGATCCCATAATGAGAGACTTGATCCTAAATAATGATCATTATTCGTGGATCTATATTGAATTTGAAATAGGTGTTCAAAGAACATTTCCATGGACAGGTGTAGATACAACGGTATTTGGACCAGATTGGTATGATTATAAAAATGATCCTTGGTATATTAATGCAAAGGCCGCTAATGGAAACATAGTCTGGACAGCACCCTATTTGGATCCATATATTGGGTGGATAGTTACCATCTCTCGTGCTGTGTATAACGGCAGCATCTCACCATCTAACTTTCTCGGTGTCATTGGAATTGATTTTACTCTTGAAGCAATAACCCAAACAGTCGGTAATATCCAATTGTTCGATACTGGTTATGGTTTTTTAATAGATCAAGATGGATGGGTAATATCTCACCCAAATGTTGAGTTCGATCCTGGAGTGGAAGATCCTACATCAATTAATAATATTGAACCATTATCAGCAACGTTATTAAGTGATCTGAAATCAGGCAATTCTGGATTTGCTATAGTAACAAAAAATAGTAGGGACTATTATCTGGCCTATGAACCAATACCTATTTCAAATTATGTTTTAGGACTAATGGTGCCTGATAACGAGGTTCTTGCTCCAGTAAATGAATTGCAAGAGGAAATCAATTTAAATCTGATAATTCAATGGTTAGTAATTATTTTGATTAGCATAGCAATTATAGCTTTATCTGTAATAATAGGAAGAAAAATAGCAGATACTATAATAAAACCAATCAAAAAATTAACAAACTTGGCCCTTGAACTATCAACAGAAGATATTAAGAAAACTTCATTAGAAAAATCAGCAGTTTTTGACGAACTGGATGAATTAACGGCGAATGATGATGAAATTGGTGGGTTATCCCGTTCATTTAAGAACTTGATATTAATGGTCCGAGATGAGGCAATTTCAGAAAGCGAAAAGAAAAAAGATACTAATAATTCATAGGATTAAATTAGAAATGATAACTCAACTAACAATTTTTTTTTTTAGTAAAATTTACTTTAAAATGTACAAATAAATAAAAAAATAATTATCAAAAAATTAACTACTCCAATGAAAAAAAATAAGATCTCACTAACAAAAATATGGAATATTAAATTTAATAAGACTATTTATTCCTGTGCTATTTCAGATTTAATTGGAGATTCTACTCCAGAAATAATTGGATGTTCTTTTGATGAAACAATGAGAATTTATAATCTCCAAGGAAAACAAATTATGTCAAGTGAATTTTCTTCGGAAATTACTTGTCTAATGCTCGCACCAATTACTCAAAAAGAGGAGATAGAGCTTATTTCAGGGGATATCAGTGGCAATATCCGAGTAATGAACAAACAAGGAAATTTACTCTGGAATCTTAAATTAAAATCGGCTATTATTTGTATGGATATTGGTGATTTTACGGAGAATGGCAGTAATGAAATAATTGTTGGACTTCAAAATAAAAAAACAATATTGGTTGATAACAAAGGAGATATAATTGACGCATTTATTCT
>JAEORJ010000238.1 GCA_016840945.1 Candidatus Gerdarchaeota archaeon | reverse complement strand
TCTACGTCTCCATATTCAAGAATTTTACCAGCATATAGGATAGCGATTTTATCAGATAATTCTGCTAGCACACCTAGATTATGAGCTATTAACATCATACTTAAGTTATATTTTTCCTTCATAGCAATTAATAAATCAAGTATTTGTCGGGCAATAGTTGCATCAATATTAGAAACTGGTTCATCAGCAATCAATAATGTAGGATTATTAATCAAAGCAGAAGCTATTTTTATTCTTTGACTTTCTCCACCACTGAGTTGGTGAGCATATTTCTCTGAGGTCTTAGCGGGTTCTTGAATAGCTACTTTCCCTAATTGGCTAACAACTAACAATTTAATTTCATAATTTTCATGTTCATCTGGTGAATGTTCTCGATAAGGCTGACTGGTTGAAAATGTCATGTCCCTAGTTGGGTCAAAACCACCTGGAGCATTTTGCATAACCAAAGAAATCTCTTTTCCACGTATTTCATTAAATACTTCTTCAGGTGCTTTTAGTAAATTTTTACCACGATAGATGACCTTTCCAGCAACAATTTTGCCTGGAAAATCAATTAAGCGTAGAATTGAACGAGCAAGAACAGATTTACCTGCACCTGAGGGGCCAAGGATACCTAATGTTTCACCTTTATAGAGTTTAAAATTTACTCCATCAAGTATTTTCCAAGTTATATCGTCTTTATCGTCATAAAAATACGTTTTAAGATTTTTTACTTCTAATAATACTTCTTTATTCTGAGTTTCACCAGTCATTAGTTTTCCCTCATGAAAAATTGTTATAGCCATTTATCTCTAGCCCAAGGTTCATTAAGGTATATCCATGACTCTGGATTTTCCAAAAATGATAAGTAAAATGGTTTTGTGGATACTTTTTTGGGTTCTTTTTCTTTGAGTATAATCTTGTCATTGTAATTTGGATTTCTAAACCAAACATCATTTCTGTGATAGAAATAACTAGCACCGTGCTTTTTCTCAATAATATCATAAAGCGAGCTAAATTTTGAGCTTACCAAATTATTCATAACAAGTGTAGTATCATTTGAAGGGTTGATTGTTACATGACCATAACCAGGAGGAATGAGAATTTGATCACCTTTTTTGGCAGTGATAACTATCACTTCTAATGGTTCAATATTTTTTTTCTTTAATCGTTTTTTTCCTATGTCCTTTTGTTCTTTTTGTAAAAGATATAATCCTTTACCAGACATGACTTCATAAACTTCGGGATAACTAAGTCCTTCACTAATTTCAGGATGAAAATGACCTGCAGTTTTAACATATTCACTCCCTAATTTATTTGGAGGTATAATTGTAATATCAAATCTTATCGAGTATTTTTGAAAAATCTCTTTGTCATCCTCTCTTGTAAAATCTCGATACATATAATATAACTCGATATTCTCTTTTTGTTGTTTAACCCACTCTTTATCATAGATTACATCTTTCATATCAAAGAGCTTTCGGGTTGAATATTTAAGTTCAATATCATCTGCTTTTATGATATGATTAGAATTTGGATCAAAGATCAATTCATATGGTACGAAATCTGAAAGAATAATATTATCCATTTAGTTTCACCAGTATAATTATTTCATAATTGATTTTTTTATCTATTATTAATTACAGCATTATTTTATTTCTTAAGTAATTATTGCTTAAAATTTTAAGCTATTAATAATAAATAGTTATAATTAAGGAGTAATAATAAATAAATAGGTAACACATAAGACTATTAATTAGAACCATAGGATTTATGTAAAAATTGACTAATAATGATAAAACACCTTCTATGCAAAATTCTAAAGAAAAAAACATTGGCAATGATAAGCCAATTTTAGAAGATAAACTCCCAGCAACTTCTGAGATTAATTTAGAATTTCAAGATATTGAATTAGATAAATTAGAACCAGATGAAGCATTTGGGGAATTATTTGAGAAAATTAATCCATTAACAATACCAGCAGTTATTATTGGATTTATATTATTAGGGATTTCATTCACCAATCTCTTGGATTCACGTCCCATTGGTGCAATAATTCTTGGTTTTAGTGGTGGTTTAGCATTCGTTTTTGGATGCTCAGAGCTAATAATTTTTGGTGTAAAAGGGATAGGCAAGAAACTAATGTGGTCAGAATATTTCATGGGAATAATTGCAGCAATAGGTGCTGATTCGAGCGATTTAGTAGTAGTTGGCATATTAATCTCTCGAGCCAAATCATTGGTTAATACTGGTACTTCAGGAAATATTGTATTAGCCAATGAGTTAACTTTAACAAGCATCACTCTTGTTCTTACTACAGTATTGATTAATACTTTTGTACTTGGTATAACTATAATGGTGATTTCTAAAAAAAGACCGTTTAAATTACCAAAAGAGTTGACTTCAACAGAATCAAATTTAGTATTGGCAATGACTATATTTTCATTTATATTGATTTCATATGGATTTACCCACAATGTTATTGAAGCTGAACAATTTGATAGAGCTTTTGAGGGAGTGATGGGAATAACGCTATTGCTATTTTACATAATGTTTATTTTGTTTCTAATAGGTGACGCTAAAGAAAAACAAACTGAAAGGTTAGGACCACAATCTTATATTTCTGAATTTTTCCCAGAGGATGAAGATCTAGTAGTAGGAGAAACTAAAGAAGAAATAAAATCAAAACGTGGCTTTAAGAGATTAAAGGACATTTTTAAGAAAAATAGTGATGATGATAAAGGAGAACAATTTATTTCATTAAGAAGATTTCCTTGGTATATGTTGATAATTGCTTTTCTTGTTGGAGCTGCAGGCATAGTATTTGGTGGTAGGATGTTATCAGATGCTATTGAAGTAGGTTTAGAATTTTATGATCTACCAATTTTAGTTTATTGTGTTATAATTGGTTTTGTATCCTCTGCACCTGAAACAACTATTACATTACGTGCAATATTAAATCCTGAAAAAGAGGACACACAAATAGGCTTGGTTCATCAAGTTTCATCAATAAATCAAACTTTCTTCTTGTTATTTGGTTTTCCATTTCTGTTTGCATCAATTATCAATGTTACAATTCCAGTGGCTTTGGATACTACACTGGTTTTCACAGGTATTTTTGCCATTTCATTAGCCTTACACCTGACTATCATTGATGATAATCAATTTGATAAAGTAGAAGGAGCACTGATTCTGATGGCATCTATAACAAGCTTGATTGCGATGGCAATAATGGGAATATTGTTGAATTAAATAACAGAAAAACAGTTACTTATTCAAAAAAAATGTAAATTTAAAGTGGAAGCAAATTATTTAAAAGGGTATAATGCGAGGTTTACAAAATAAGGTCTTGAACGCTAATTTGTTCCCTACAGAGGTAATTAAAGCAAATGAGTAAAAATGACGAGGGTAAAGATGAACCCCCGCCTATACATGATGATGATATAACTGATCTTGATAGTTTTCGAGAACCAGAAGATTGGGATTTACCTCCAATTATAACTGAAGAAGATGAATGCCCAGAGTTTCTTGAGGATGTTGAACCAGAAGAAGCAATAGAAACAATCTTCTCAAATATACATATTAGTACCATTGTATCCACAGTAATTGGTTTAGGATTAGCTGTAACTTTTCTTATAATTCATCGATTCTTCCCAAGCTCAGTCAATTCTTTGGTGACAATGTTCTTGGGTTTTGGAGCTGGTGTATTCATTGTATTTGGTGCATCTGAAATAATTATTTTGGGAGTTAAGGGTATGAGTGATAAGCTAAATTGGAATCCCTATATTAGTGGAATATTACAAGCTATAGGCGCAGCGTTAGCTGAGTTAGTAGTTATTATTATTTTACTTGTTCGTTCTAAAACAACAAATGCCCCTGAATTAGCTATTACAGCAATAGTGTTAATATTAACTACAGTCATCATAAACATATTCTTCTTAGGTGTAGCAATAATAGTAGTATCAAAAGACGAACCATTCCAATTACCTAAAGAATTAACCCTTTTTGAAGCAAATTTAATCTTAGGTATGATGGTTTTCTCATTTGTTATTATGTTGTATGGATTCTATTTTGAGTTTGATGGTTTGAGAAATATTATCAATAATATTATTGTAGAATCAACTTTTAACAAAGTATTTGAGATAATGATTGGTATAGCATTAGTATTAGTATACATATTCTTCTTGGTTATTTTAATAAGAAGATACGGTAAAAAAACCTCTACACCACAAACACTAATTTCAGAGTTCTTTCCAGAAGATGAGGAACTTGTATTATTAGATGTTGCTAGTCCAATGAAACAAACGAGAATTTTACCACATTCAAATAAACCTATTACAACTAAAACTGTTAATAAAGAAATAAAAACATTACCTGAATGTGAAATACCTGAGAATAAAAAAGTAAAGAAGAAATGGTTTAGTAATGGTTCAAAATCAAAACAAGAAAGGCACGATGCTTTAGCTACTTTACGGAGATTTCCATGGTTTATTATTATACTTTTATTCTTATTTGGTGCCGGTGGCATTGTTTGGGGTGGTGAGATATTAGCATCATCGATTGAATTAGGTTTAAATGAATTTGAACAAGTTCCAATTTTAGTTTACTCGGTGGTTGTTGGTACAGTTTCATCTTCACCAGAATTAGTTGTAACATTAAGAGGATTATTTAGTACCGATAAAGAAGCACAAGAAGTTGGATTGGTACACCAAGTCTCAGCTATAAATCAAACATTTTTCATTCTATTTGGAGTACCATTTGTTTTAAGTGGAATATTTAATATTGGGATTCCAATTGCGATTGAAATAACCATTGTTATGGGTGGTATATTCATAATTTCTACTGCTGAAATAATGATGATCATGGATGATGGTAAATTTGATCTGCTGGAAGGAGTTGTGATAACTATTTTGTCCATTGTGAGTTTAGTAGCTCTGGCACTTATCGGTGGTATTTCAACCCAATCAGAAGCTGAAACTATGGCGTTACAATTAGTAGCTATATCACAAATACTGTAAAAAAATAAATTTGCCACGATTAATTCGTGGCTAAAAACTTTTTAATAAAAATTCTTAGAATAACTCTTCTCCATCAGCTAGATCATAGACCTTATGACCATCGATGAAAACCATTTGAGGTTTGGCTTGAATATCTAATGGGTCACCGTTGAAGAGAACAATATCAGCATCTTTACCTTCTTCAAGTGAGCCAATTCTTTTATCTATTCCAAGTATTCTAGCACCATTAATAGTGAGTACTTCATAAGCTCCTTGTCGTGGTAAACCTTCACGCATAGCAATAGCAGCATACATTGTTTGGAATTGTAAAGGAACAACTGGATGATCAGCAGTAAGGGAGACTAGAACGCCAGCCTTGTATAATTCACCGATAGTTTTCCAAGTCATTTCACGGAGTTCGATTTTTGTTCTGAAACCAAAAGTGGGACCTACAATAGCTGGAATTTTATTCTCAACTAAAAAGTCAACAATTTTGTGCCCATGTGTACAATGTTCAATGGTAATTTTAACATCGAATTCTTTAGCTAAACGAATAGCTGAAACAATATCATTTTCTTGATGTGCATGTGCTCTAAGTGGAAGCTCCTTCTTCAAAACAGGAACCATTGCCTCGTATTTGATATTTTTATCAGGTTTAGATGGTTCAACTGGTTTTTTCAAATCTTTATTCTTATCATCTTTGATTTTTTCATTATATTCTTTAAGATCTTCCTTATATTGTTTCATTTTTGAATTAAATTCATCCCATTTATTCAAATAATTTTGAGTCTCAAACATAAGCTGCCTGAATAAACCTAAATTACCCATTCTAGTAGAAGGAGTTCGTTTTAAACCATCTCCATAAACTCTTTTGGGATTTTCACCAAAAGCGCATTTCATACCAGCTGTTTCTTGGACAACCATTTTATCGACAATAAGACCATCAGTTTTGATAGTAGTCATTTGACCGCCAACAACATTAGCACTTCCAGGAGAAATACAAACACAAGTTACTCCCCCACTAACAGCTCGTCTTAAACCTTTTTCAGCTGGATTGATAGCATCAAGTACACGAATGTGAGGAGTGATAGGGTCAGTCATTTCATTTCCATCTTGAAGTGTTAAACCAATTTCTTCTTCCCAGACGGTCGCGTGACAATGAGCGTCAATAATTCCAGGAAAAGCAACCCACTTCTTTGCATCAATTATCTCATGGTCTTTAGGGACATCATAGCCCTTACCAATTTTCTTAATTTTCCCTTTATCATCAATAATGATGTAGCCTTCTTTGATAGGCTCTTTTGTTACAGGGATAATTTCACCACATAATATCGCTTTCATAGGAAATCAACGGAGAAGTATCCATTTAAAAATAATTAAACATTTTGTCAAAATCTAATATTTAATATCAAATGATTAAAAAATAGAAAAATTGAAAGGATGTAACCTATCAACAGCTAGAATAGTTCTTCATTATCATTAATATCAAAAACAATTTTTCCATCAATGAAGACTTTCATTACTTTCGTGCGAGCATCTAACGGATCACCGTTTAGTAATATAATATCAGCATCTTTGCCTGATTCTAAAGAACCTATCCGTTTCTCTAAACCCAAAATTTTGGCAGGGTTTATTGTAACTACTTCATACGCACCTTGTCTAGAAAGTCCTTCTCGGTGTGCTAAAATAGCATAAATGAATTGATATTGACAATGAGTAACAGGATGATCAGATGTTAATGCTACGAGAATACCTGCATTATGAAGTATACCAAGTGTTTTCCAAGTCTTATATCTAGTTTCAATCTTTGATTTGTAACTTAATGTTGGTCCAACAACTGCAGGTATCTTATTTTCCACCAAGAAATCAAGGATAAGATGTCCCTCACTGCAATGATCTATTACTATATTTAAATCGAATTCTTTTGCTAAGCGCATAGCAGAGATTATATCGTTAGCTTGATGAGCATGAGCTCGTAAAGGTAAATTCCTTTTCATAACAGGAATCATAGCTTCATATTTGATATTAACATCTGGTTTGCTTGGTTCGGTTGGTCTTTTATTACCATCGTTTTTTTCATTAAATTCTTTCAACTCTTCTTTGTATTGTTTGAGTTTTTTATTATACTCATCCCATTTATTCATGTAATTCTGTGTTTCAATTAGCAATTGACGGAATAATCCTAAACTTCCCATCCTTGTTGATGGAGTCCGTTTTTGTCCATCACCATATAATCTCTTTGGATTTTCGCCAAAAGCACATTTCATCCCTGAATTTTCTTGTATAATCATATCATCAACAATTAATCCATGTGTTTTAATTGTGGTCATTTGCCCTCCTACAACATTTCCACTACCTGGAGCAACACAAATAGTTGTCATACCACCTGCTAATGCTCGCCTCAACCCTTTATCGGTGGGATTAATTGCGTCAATAACACGAATATGTGGTGTGATGGGATCTGTGCCTTCATTACCATCTTGTAAGGTCATACCAATCCCTTCTTCAAATACTGTTGCGTGGCAATGAGAATCAATTAAACCGGGAAAAGCAATTAAATCATCTTCATGTATTATGTCAACATTAGCTGGTAGTTTAGTTTTCTCACCAATTTCTTTTATCTTACCACTATCATCAATTAAAATATAGCCCTCTTTTATTGGCTTAGAAGTCACTGGAATAATTTCTTTACAAATAATTGCTTTCATGATAAATCAATGTACATTTGTGCTCTTTAATAATAAGAATTGCTAATTTTCTGCTATAGAATTAGCTGATAAAAGAAGAAATAATGATTTGGTTAATTATAACCAAACCAAATCATTTTTGTAATCTTCAATTTGTTTTTGTTTTTCACTATCATTCCATTTCAATATTTTTGCCATTTCATCAACTATTTCATCTAAACAATCTAAACCTTGGTGATCTATTAACTGCAATTGTGTTCTTCTAAGCATGAAGTCACTTAAAGTTAAACACATTTCATTGTTAATAACATGGTGAATTTCAGCATAAATATGAGGTCTATTCGTTCCTATTCTTTTTGCTAACTCTTTATTGGAGTCTATGAAAGTTAAAACTTCTTTATGGGCTGTTCCGTAAGTGTTTATGATATGCTCAGCAATATCTTCTTCTAGATCATATTTTTTCATCACAGTTGGTAAATTTACCTTAATATAATGTTTTATATCTGTTATACCTGTTCCTCCATGAACAAAACTATCTTTAGTTTGGCAACGATATTTGCCTTTCTGAAGATTAAGTGATTTCACAATTCTGTCAACCATCTTTTCTGCCATATATCTAAAGATAGTATATTTTCCACCTGTGATAGTAAGGAAATTGGGTAAAATAGTGATTATATCGAAACCACGAGAGGTATCTGTTTCAGATTTTGCTTTTGGTGATATAAGTAAAGGTCGTATACCAGAGTAGGCGCTTATCACATCTTCTATGGTGATGCTATTTGGAAAATCATTATTTGTAGCTGAAATGACGTAATCAATATCTTCTTGTGTTACTTTTACATGATCTAGATTACCAGAATAATAAGTATCAGTTGTCCCAATTATCGAATAATCTTTTCTAAAGGGTATAACAAACATTCCTCTCTCATCATCAGCGGTAATTACTACTACAATATCTTCTTTAACAATCCGTTTTGTAATGATATGCATACCTTTTGTTGGTCTCAGTAATTTCCTTTCATAACCTAATTTTTTTACTAATAAATCACACCATGGACCAGCAGCATTAATAACTATCCGCGATTTAATGGTGGTTTCTTTACCTGTAAATTTATCTTTAACAATAACTCCTTGAACGTTCTTTTCGCCCTTTTCATTATCTTGCAAAACAAAATCTGTTGCTTCTAAATGATTTACACATAAAGCTCCTTCTTCTTGAGCTGATAGAACAACTTCAAGAGTTACTCGCGCATCATCCATCACACCATCCCAATAATATAGTGAACGTTTCAAAACATCACTTTTGATGTTAGGAATTTTATTGAGAGTTTTCTTTTTATTCAAGAACCGGTGATTTTCAGTATTTTTAAACTTTGAAAGAATATCATATAACACACCTGCGAAAATCATTTTCAAAGTAGTATTTTTTCCTTTTTTATAAATAGGTATTATGAAAGGTATGGGTAAGGTTTGATGGGGAATATACTTAAACATCCACATTCTCTCTCGAGAGGCATGACGAACGAGATTAAATTCGCCATAAGCTAGATACCGGATACCTGCATGTACTAATTTTGAGGAACCACTGCTAGTGCCAGCACCAAAATCTTCCTTATCAATAAGAGCTACTTTTAATCCCCTTTGAGCTGCATCCCAAGCAGTACTTGAGCCAGTTATTCCAGCACCAATAATTAAAACATCAAATTCATCCTGCGCTAATTGTTTGAGCTTAGCTTCTCGAGATAATAATTGGATATTTACCATCTTAACCAACAGAAAAGATATTCTGATGTTTTAATATTTTTTTATGATAAGAAGATATTGCTTTATTATGATAAAAATAATATCAAAAAAACTATTTTAGACAAAATAATTTTATAATCCAAAACAATTTAGAGAATTAGATTTCAAAATCTATTGAATTCTAAAGAAACAGGACTCATCAACAATGACAAAAAAGGTGAACTTAGAGGACGAAAGACCGCCTGAGCTAACGGTTACTACAGAGCAACAACAAGATCTAGACAAAATGTTAGAAGAATCTCATAAAGAGATTAAAGAATATTGGGCAGAAGATAGAACAGCAATGTTCTATGTACCAGTGGAGGGTGGTGAGTTAAGGATTATTCATGTTAAACAACCGAACCCTAAAAATAAACGAACAATTTTATTCTTACCTGGATGGGGTGTTAAACATGAAGGATTTAATGTTCTTTATGAAGCTCTTTATGATGAAGTAGATATGTATTACTTGGACTCTCGAGAGAAAAAATCAAGTAAAATAGAAAAACGAAAGGAATTGATGTCTGTAAGTCAAAGCGCTAAGGATATACAACAAGTGATTGATTATTTACAGTTAAATAAAAACGATTTTTTATTAATTGGAACATGTTGGACATCAACCACAATACTAACAGGTCTTATTGAAAAAACCATCAAAGAAAAGAACATATTACTCTTCGATCCGATGCATAAACTCTGGTTTAGCAAATTCCTATTGAATATTTCTCCAGTAATACCAGTGTTTGTTGTGAAGATAATAAAACCAATATTGAAATTCTTTGCACTCTTGGGAATGAAAGAAAAACACCAACGAAAGCGAACAGAAGACTTCATTGATAGTGCTGATTTATGGAAATGGAAGCACGCTGCTTACAAAGCTAAGGATTTGGAATTATATGGGACACTTGGAGAAATAGATCAAGAGATACTAGTATTCAATAGTTCAACAGACAAAATTCATGACCAAAGGAATTACCCGAATTTAACTAAAGAAATGCCAAAAGGACGATTCTTCTATACGAATACTGATGAAAGTAATAGGGAAAGGATGATGAGTTTAACAATTAGAGAGTTCGCAAAAATAGATTCGAAAACGAAAATACCAAAACAATTCCTGGAATTTGAGAAGGAATTGAAGCGAGAAGTAAAAAATAAGCAGGAGAAATAATAAGTGGTTCTAGTAAAAGATGACGAGAAAGAAGTGGCATTAGAAGCAAAGGAGACACGGAAAGGAAATACTATTTTATGGTATTTCTATGATGCTGCTGATAATTTCTTTTCACAAACAGTAATTAGTTTAGCATTCACTCCTTATGCTTTACTATTGGGCGTTGAAAAAGGTTGGGACCTAGTAACAACATTTATCATTGTGTCGTTATTCATGGCTGGCTCTAATTTATTAATAGCCATTTTTGGTCCAATATTAGGTGCATTGTCAGATACCTCTGGTAAAAGAAAGCCATGGGTAATAACAGTAGCCACAATAATGGTATTAACAACAGCAATAACAACTGTTTGGGTGAATTTCTGGTGGGCAGCGGTATTATTCGTAATTGGGAATTTCTGTTACCAGGCTGGTCGTATGTTTTATGATTCACAGATACCTTTCGTAACTGATTCTGCAAGAAGAAGTGTTTATCAAGCAATTGGTGGTGCTCTAGCACCTATTGGTTCATTCTTAGGTATAGCTGCAGGCATAGCAGCAGATGGTATTTTTGGTGAACACACTACAGTAAATACTGCTATCTGGGAATTATCTCTAGAAAGTGTTGATCTTAATTATACGAGTCTTAGATGGCTTTTTGCTATTGCTGCAGGTGTTTTAGCAATAATGTGCATTCCTTATTTATTCCATAAGGAGGTTGAGAATCCCTCTGGTCTTACAAGGAAAGAATCATTAAAAACATCATTAGGTTCTGTGAAAACTTCGCTAAAGGCAATAGTTACTGATAAAAATTCCATCCTATTTTTCTTAGGTTGGTTTTTCATGATTGATGCTGCAAATACAACGATCTTATATATGGTACCTGTAGTAGAAGGTGCTTGTGGTGTTACTAGCACTCTTTTAACATATATTATCATTGGTTTAGGTATCTTATTATCAGTTGTTTTTGGCATTGTGACCGGTTATATGCTGAAACGATTGGGACCCAAGAATACTTTCATAATAAGCGGTTTTGGATGGATGATAGCTATTGTTTTATTCATGTTTGCTGGTTTACAATATAATACTACTGTTGTAAATAATATTACATTTGTTCATTACTTCCCCTGGTGGATTGCTTTCTTTGGTGCCTTCTTTATTGGTATTGGTTTTGGTGGTGTATGGATTATTGGTCGTCAATTTATCATGGTTCTTGCTCCTCCTTCTAAATTAGCTCAATATGCAGGCTTCCAAAAAATTGCTGGTCGAGTTAGTGCTATTGTTTCTCCCTTGATTTTTTCAGGTATGATGTTCATAGGTGACAGTGCTAATTTAATTGCTAATCATTCCTATCGGATAGCTCTAGTTAGTATTTTATTCTTCTTCATCATAGGAACTATTTTCATCTTCTTTATTCGCGACCCATATCATCGCTATAATGCAGGTGAACGAGCTCCCTACCCAGGAATTTATGATAAGAAGCAAGAATAACCAATTCAGATTTCCAGTATAAGTGATTTACCCTCACTTATGCTTTCTTTTTATTCTCAAATTATCAATTTATTTTTATCTTGAATCCCTCGTTTATTTCTAGAGGTTATTATATGACAGCTAAATCTAGTTCATCAAAAGATAATAATTTTAAAATCGATTCACATTATTTACGATTAATTCTTGAAGAAATGATCGAAATTAATTCTGTTATTGGTAATGAACATGAATTAGCTTTTTTTATTGCTCAAGAATTACAAAAATTAGGTTTAGCTATTCAACTTGAGGATGTTGAACCTAAACGTCCCAATGTTTATGGTTCCTTTATTTTCTCTGAAGGTCCAACTTTAACCTTTAATAGTCATCTTGATACTGTAGCAGTTTGTGATGGATGGTCAACTGATCCCTTTATCCCAATAGAAAAAGATGGTAAATTGTTTGGCCTTGGTTCTGTTGATATGAAAGGTGGGATTGCATGTCAATTGGCAGCTATAAAAGCACTTGTTGAGAGTAATAATAAATTAACAGGTCAAATTCACTTCACAGGTGTTATTGATGAAGAAGCATATGGAAAAGGTGCGAGAAAAATGATTAGTAATTCATTTTTTGGTGCTGGGAAAACTGATGGCATTATTATCGCTGAACCATTCACAGGAACATGCGATTCTCGACCTTTGCCATTGGGCATGACAGGGAAAGTTCTTTATGAAATAACCTTCAAAGGGAAATCAGCTCATGCTTTCACACCAGAGAAAGGTATTAATGCCATAACAGATGCCGGGCAGTTTTTAGCTGAATTGGACAAAGCTATTACTGACCAATCTGATCTCTTTCATTTACCTCGAGATAGTGAGTTTGAAGGTTCTTTTTGTTCTTTAAAAATTGAAGGTGGGTATAGAATCTATTCAGTTGTTGTTCCTGAAGAGTGCAAGATTATTCTTAATAGATTAATAATTCCTGGAGAAACAAAAGAAAGTGTACAAAAAGATTTACTTGCTTTCATTGATAAATTACAACTTCAATCAGAAGTTTCCATTGAAATAATTCCACCATTTTATTTACCTTATAAAACACAACGTGATGATCCATTAGTTCAAGCATTAGAAGAGAGTTATACTCAAAAGTACAAAATTAAACCTCTATTTAACTATGGCAAAATGATCACTGATGCAAATATCTTTGCTGGTGAAGCAGATATCCCAGCAGTTCTATTTGGCCCTAAAGGTAATAATCTTCATGCTGCTGGAGAATATGTTATTATCGAATCTCTCAAATCAACAGCAGAAGTATATGCAAATATGTTCTATAATTTCCAGAAGAAAAGAAGTTAAAATAATTTAATTAAACTCCATTCTTAATGCTTGCAAAGGATGGACAAGTAATTGTTTTTGATACTCCTTTTAAAACTCTAATTTTATCTAAGACAATTTTTCCAATAGTATCTAGAGATTCTCCTCTAATTTTAGCTAAAATATCCCATTCACCTGAAATTAAGTGAACTTCATAAACATTATCAATTTTAGCAATATCCTCAGCTAATTGTCTTTGAGTTATGTTCCCACTGGGTGAAAATTCAATGAAAACAAAAGCAGTAACAGGTAAACCTAATTTATTGTAGTCTTTTAGAATAGTGAATTTTCTAATTATCCCTTCTTGTTTTAGCTTTTCAATTCTTGTATGCACGGTAACTCTGGGAATATCTAAGTTCAAAGCAATACGTTTGGTTGGCATACGGGCATCTTCTGATAGTTCATCAAGTATTAAACGGTCTTTTTCATCGACTGTCAATTGTTAATTCACCTTGTTTTGAAAACCTTATACAATGAATTTACAAAAAGCTTTTGCTCAAATATGAAATTAACAATAACAAAAAAATGAATGAAAGAAGAATAAGTCTATGTCAAGATTATTCTTGACCACTATTCTTCTTCTTTGTATCAATACAACTTTCTGAGCTATCAACTTGAATATCTTTTTTCTCTGCAGCTTCAGTGTGTAATGCGATTTGCTCTTCATATCGTCTGATCTCATCAGCACTCTTATAGGTAATTAATGAATAAACAGCGAAACTTGATGAAATGATTCCTACACCAACCATTATCCAACCAGTGGCATAACCAGTTCTTCTGAAAATATATCCATCAACTGTGATATCAGCAGAGGCATACAAGTAATCTTCTCCATAATCATAGTCAAAGTTTGTTAAAATTGTCAAGATATAGAGTTTAACGTTTTCAGATGCCAAATAATTTAATGTCCTTTCTTGACCTTGATAAAGACGAATTTTTACTGGTGTACTAACTAATAGTTGATTAGCTTTAGTTGTATAATTTGCTAATAATTCGTGATACAAAGCTTGTCTTTCATATGTGCCACTTGTCTGATAATACAGATCCCTATAAGCTAGGAACAGTTGTTGTGTGTCAGAATAGAAATCAGAGAAGCTTTCTTCGTCTACCAGCAGTGAATATATTGTATAGGTGCTATGACTGACATAATCTAATTCAAAGATAAAAGAGACATCATCACCTTTCGAAAAACTATACTGAATATATGATCCATATCCCATATCAGACATTGTTGGTAGACCCGCACTCTCGAAATTTGGATATTCATTAATATTCATATCTGCACCATAGTAATTAGTTACACTCTTCTTTGTTCCACTCACTGGCGCAATAACGATTCCCAGTGTAAGTAATACTATACCAAATGTAATTAGGAAGCTACGTATCTCTTTAAGGTAATATTTCCAACCGCCAGGTCTGGTACCAGCTTTGTAAGGTATTTTAAATCTATCACCTTGTAACAATGACCAAGATAATGTAATTGATACAATAACCACTACCAGTAGAACAATCCCAACGGTTAGTAAATTAGCTGGATTATTATAAACTTGAAATAGATGTGCTTGATTAATATCATCAATAAATACTGCTGGTGAGTATCTAAATGGATCATTAGGATAGATGTCAAAAACTATTAGTGATTTTATGTAATAAGCTATTGTTAATCTATTTAGTGTTACTGAGAAACCTGCAAATACAAATTCCCAGATAAAGGTAAAGAACAAACCGAACCATAACGGATTCTTGAATAATAGCCCAATAAACATAAAGAAAGCACCATAAACAGCTGATGAAATTAGCGCAGTTAGAATGAACCATAATGCCATATCGACATATTGGAAACCTCCGAAAGCACCAAAAGACAGGTAATTTAATCCGGTACAAATTACTGTGAAGATAGGTATTATTGATAAATAGCTTAGATATTTAACCATAACTATTTCAAATCGGTGAAGTGGGCGAACTGTAAGGTAAGTAATTGATCTATCACCAATTTCATCATTAAACATCATAGTAGCAATGTACATAGTAAATAATGGAATGATTAAACCAAAATAACCCATAAACATTATGTTGGAATATAGCGAATAGTATTTATCTACAGTAATACTTGTTGAAAAGAGAGCTACAAATGGACCAGCAATAATTGGTAATATCATTAAGATATTGAAAATCCAAGTTTTACCATCCTTAATAAGTGTAGACCAAAGTTTACCAAGGTATAATCTATATAATGATCCAAATCTCGTTGTCCAGTTGACTTTTTTCTCTAATTCAGTTAAATTTGTGTATATTTCTTTCATTTTCCATTCACCCAATCTTTGTCAAATAGTCAAATACAGCTTCCAGTGAAGTATCTGGGCTGCTCATCTCTGAAATCTCGATTTGATTTTCAAGAGCAATTTCTGGTACTAAGCAATAGAAAGCATCAGGATTGGAAGTGCGAACATTGATAAATTCATTATCCAATGGATCCATTTGAATATTCTCAATATAATCATAGTCTAGCAAAATCACTGCTAATTTCTTCCTTTCTTTTGTACGCAATCGTATTGTTTGTGGGTATCTATCCATTAAATCTCTTATGGCATTAATGTCTCCTTGAGCTATTGCTCTGCCATTATAAATTAGCAGAATATTGGAAGTTACACGTTCAACTTCGTGTAAAATGTGGCTTGAAATTAGTATATCTTTACCAAATTCTCTACCTAATGATTGAATTAATTTAACTAATTCTCGTCGAACTAATGGATCAGTTGATTGTAAAGGCTCATCGAGAAATAAGATATCAGGATCATGAACAATTGATTGAGCTATTTTTATTCTTTGTCGCATACCTTTGGAATATCCTTTAATTGCTCTATCCATGGCATTAGTTAATCCTACTAATTTAATAGCTTCAATAGCTGCTTTATTAGCTTGTTCACGTGGAATTCCACTTAACCTTGCTAGTTCTCTAATAAATTGCCTCCCAGTCATCCATTCAAAGAGCTTCTCTTGTTCTGGACAAAAACCAAACCTTTTCAATATATCTGGATTGTTCCATACCTCTTGTCCTTCAACATAGATTTCGCCAGAACTTTGTCTTAATTGTGCAGTAGCAATATTCAGGAAAGTGGATTTACCAGCACCATTTGGTCCCAGAAGTCCAACTATTCCTCTCTCTATCTTAACAGATACTTTGTTAAGAGCCATAACTTCTTTATACCATTTGTTCAAATCATAGGTTTCTATAAAATAGCTCTTCATTACCCGATTTCCTCCTTTTTGAGATTCCTAATTGTGATTAATATAGCAATTGCTGTTAACACTAACAAAATCGCTAAAGATATCCAACCATTTGTCTTTATCTCGAAAATATTAAATCCAAAAAAGCTATAATCAGGTTTTCCAAAGATTAAGTGAATTGAAGATAGAATTAGTCCTGAGATTGAGAAATAATCTAGCCAATCTAGTTCTACCACCCCTGCTAAAATGCTTGCAATAAGAGAAGGAAGGAATAACACTAGAATTGATAATATACCTGATAAAACACTATTGCTACTTAAAGATGAGAATAGTAACACTATTGAGCCAAAGAATAGTATTACAACAATACCCGAGCCTAGGGTTGATAGGTAAACCCATAAGGAGTCCAAGAATGCTGCTCCAACCATTCCACTAATTAAAGTAAATGTTAAGAGAAAAACAAACCAGGGTACCACTGTTACAAAAGCAGATATTAGAAATACTGATAATGCTTTTCCAATAACATAATCGGATTGATCAATTGGTTTTGCCATGTAAAGCGTTAAAGCATTGTGTTTTCTATCATTAGCTATTGTTCCAGCATTCAACGCACAAATATAGACTATTGGTAAGAATATTAATGCAGCATTAAATGTGAAATAGATAATAGTAAACATTGCAACATCTATATCATCAAATAAACCGAAAAACATGTCCTCTAAACCTGCAGGTGAGAAAATTGCAAAGAATAATAGCATCAATGTAAAAGATAATACAGGTAGATTGCAGAGAATTGTTAAGAAGATTATTTTCTTGCCAGAAAATTGCACTCTAAAGGTTGTTGAGGTTATAGCCCAGATTTTTGACCAACGACCTTTGAATTCTCCATCATATTTTCTATAGCTTTTATCGAATACACTCATATTTCATCTTCTCCTTCAATTTCTGTAGAAAACATCTCCTCTGGTATTAAGTCATTATCTTCGATTTTATGAACAAAAACATCTTCCAAAATTACTTGTTGTGGGATCATCATTCTTATTTGTACGTTAGTTGCTTGAGCAAGTTTAAGCAGTTTTTTAGGGAATTCCTCATTAGTGAAAGGAATATGTATAATCTTATCTATA
>JAEORJ010000237.1 GCA_016840945.1 Candidatus Gerdarchaeota archaeon | reverse complement strand
CTGGTAATTTACTATTCTTTTGTTTTATTGTTCTTATCATGGCATCAGCTTCGTCCTTTGTAAATTTACCATTTTCAAAGCCTTCTAAAATGATATCCATAGTGGTTAAATATTCAATATTATTCTCAGAACAATAAGTTTCTATATCTCTTAGATTACTGCTTGCAATAATATTGTCATCAAAACGAGCTACAGCCATACAAGCACTTTCTCCGTCACCGTACCTTCTTTTTAATGATGCAAATTCTTTTAAGACTTCAATCCTATCTGTTGGAAATGACATTTCTTCAATATGGAAAAATTGAATAAAATTCGAAACTATCATTACAAGGTGGGAGCTTCTCAATAATTCTTTTTTAACGACATCTAAAATAATTAAACGGCCATCATACAATTCAGAAAGCAATGATAATCTATCAGCTTTAATTAAGTGACGAATAACATCACAATCAAGAAGTATTTTCTTTTGAGGATTAGCTTTCTTCGACAATACCTAATTCCTCTGCATTTATATTTATATCAAAAACTAAATCAATATAATTTGATTCTGAAATGATTCCGTTATCAAACAACAATTTTGCTTTATACGAATAATCTCCTATAATTTTATTTTCATTTCCTGATTTATACAGATCAATATCGTATCCTAAAACCATTGCTTGGTTAATGATGTTATTATTATTTTTCTCAATATATGTATCATCAATTATCTTAAGGTTTTTTAAGCGAAATAATAAAGCGGATCTTGAACTTTGATAGTATTGTTCGATTTTTACGAGTGTGGAGATTGTTATATTATTTTTATTTTTTTCATTCTCAGGTATCATTTCAATTAATCCATCAGGCAATAACAAATATGATGCGAATGTATTTGCATTTTTTTCATTTGCAGAAGTACTATTTTTATAATCTATTATTGTTTCGTGAAACTTATTATCATAAAAGATATGGTAAAATTCATGGGCTATTGTAAAGTTTTGCCTACCTATCGAATGATTAGAATTAACTAAAATAAATGTAAATTTATTTATTTTCCCAACCATGCCTGATATCTCATCATCCAGAGGTTTAAAGTCTGTCAATATATTTAGTTTTGATAAACTGGCCTTAAATGGCATTGGACTCATTAGACCAATTCCATTCTTATTTCTGAAATCTTGAGATTTTAGATTAAGATCGATTGTGTAATCCATATTCTTTTACCAAATTATCCATTTTGATATAATTCTTGATTATTTTTTTAAACATTGCTATTTCATTTAAATTATCAACACTCATACTTTCTGTTCTAAATGCTAGAGCCAAATTCTCTTCTAATTTGCAATCTGATTCATCTAATAAATCATCAAGTTCAACACCAAAAACATCAGATAATTTTATCAATGTATCAAGATTCGGCTGTCTTGTATCTGTTTCATAATAACTAAGCATTACCCGTTCACAACCCAAATATTTAGATAATTCTTCTTGAGTTAATTTATTTTTTTTTCTTAGTAATTGGATATTCTTCCCCAGTGTACTCATAGCTCGTTCCTTTAGTCTCTATCTATTATAGGAAGGATGTTACACTTTTTCAATAAAATATTTGTAATTATTTTTTTGTAACAGATTTTTCTAAATAGCGGTAGAGTAAAAATAGGCGATCACATATAGTAATTTATTAATGGGAGGTGAATTTTGAGCAATTTCATTATTGAAGCTAATCTACAGATATACCTTGGAGACTCTACTGACGAAGGAATGACTCTCAGAGAGAGATATACCGGGAATATCCTGATGCCAACCTATTCGGAGAAAAACGATGAAGAAGAATATGTGCGTATCGGAAGTATTGAATTCTGGTTTCTACTTATAGCAAAAGCAGCAAATCAGAATCTCAGTATAGTGGAAGCAATGGATATGATCAATCAGGATTCCTATGACTACGCGTTTTGCGCATTCAATATGGAAAATGATATAATTGTTCGAGATAGGGAAGGAGAGTTCCATGAAAAGCCGGAAACACTGATCCTGCATAAAATGGAACTTTTCAAAGAGTACCAGAACAAGGGTTACGGTGCCGAAATAGCAAAATCACTGATTGATAGATATCGTGAAAGATGCAATCTTGTTCTTCTTATGCCAGCACCGCAGCAGTTTAAACAGCAGAATAATAAAGAGTGGCTGGAGAAATATAATAATGAAAATTTTTCTCAGAACCAATCCAAAGCATTGGAACGTTTAACAAATCACTGGAAGACCCTCGGTTTCCTCCCGACATTAAATAATCCTGATATTTTATATCTGATTCAAGAAGATGAGTTCTGAGCCTAATAATGTTCAATTGGAGGCATATTATGCCGCAGATAATACCTATCAAAGATCTCCGCAATACATTGAAAAATTTAAGTGTTCATTCGGAATCATAATAATACCGGGGATCATAAATTTGAACATCCGAAAAGGACACGGGATCGGATTGCGAGAGGGGGGCCGCGACCTTGCAGGAG
>JAEORJ010000022.1 GCA_016840945.1 Candidatus Gerdarchaeota archaeon | reverse complement strand
GTAGAATTTATTTTATTTTCTATTCTTGAGAAAGTTAGCTTTTCTGGATGCTCCGCTAATCGAGAAACTCGCTCTACACCTTTAATTCGTTGACTGAATTTCACTCGTTCTGATTTTCGTATATCCTCTGTTTGAAGTATATCAAAAGAGGATTCTTCATCAACTCCTTCATCAGAAATGAGTTGATCATCATTATATTCCATTAATTCTAGTTTTTCAGTATTATTTTCTGTTTTTGTATTGCTATTTACCAAATTTATTACCTCATGAAAGGGACGTTTTATTTAATGATAGAGAATTAGGGAGGAATCTAAGAAAACAAAAATCATCAAGATTTCTAATCTCATCTAGTAAAATTTGTTTCTTAAAATTGCTAACAACCTAATCTTTTGTTTATACTTGAAAATAAAATAAAACGATCTTAGTAAAGGAATAAAAATAGAATAGGTTAGAAAAATTTCAAACTTAGTCTATTATTCTGACCAATCTAAGAGGTACTGTTCATTTATATTCTCAAGTAAGGTTTCATAATTTTCATTGCACATAAATGGAACGTCCTCCTAGTAAGTTTGTAAATAAGTATTATTTGTAATTATTTATAAAGATTAGTCAAAAACTTACATTTGAATATTCTAGTTTTTTGAAAACTTTGTTTATTCAATTGTATAATAAACCCGCCAAAAGTATTCATCGTATACAATATTAGAATCATTAAAATTTTCAATATGTTTGCTAAAAATAGCCAATAAATCATCTTTTGAATAATAATTTTTCAAAACATAATGTTCGCTTCCATCAGTTATTGTTCGCAACCTGTAAGTATTTGCATCATTTGGAAAGGAAAATAATCGACCATCGGGGAGATGTTGTGGATTATTATCGGTTATGAAAACAGTTGATTTTGATTGAAGCCTTTTATGGAAATCTGATAAAAAGAAATTAATGCGTTCTTTAGGAATATGGGAAAACCAAAAATTCGCCAAGCCACCACTAAATGAATAATTTGGTAGTGATAGATTATAAGCATCAGCAATGAGAAATGACACAGAACAGTCATATTGCTTTAATTTAGCATAATACAATACTTCTGGAAGAAGATCAGTAGCAATAATTTCCTTGGCAACAGATGAAAGTATTTTAGTCCAATAACCTGTTCCACAAGCTACCTCAAGAACTGAACGCCCCCTTAAATGATCTTTCATTAATTTGGCTGTTAGTTCATTTCCTTTCTTAAGCTCAGGAGAGCAAGTATAGTAGAATTTTTCATAATCAGGAGCCCATTTGCGGTAATATTCTTCCATAATTAATCACTATATTATTTTTTTATTAATTGTTCCACATATCTCCGAAATTTTAAATAGAAAATAAAAGTGAATTTCCAGATTAACAAAAATTGCTTAATTAAATAGTAACATGATTCATGTAAATTAATAGATGTTATTTTAAGGTGAGATTGGATGCCTAAAGAAATTTTGACACAACAGGACATCGAGAAAATCGAGAAAATAATTCAAGACAGAAAAATTAGTCATATGTATTTGATCAATAATTGTAAGAAAGTTTACAGAAAATTTACTGAATTAGAAGAAGAAACATTTGCTAAAGGGATTTTAGAAAAACAAACTAAAGAACTAATTGCACTAGGAATTTCAATTAATCAAAATTGCGAATCTTGCATGGAATGGCACATCTCTCAAGCACTAAAAGAAGGTGCTTCAAAAGAACAAATATTCGAAACAATAGGTGTAGCCATAGAAATGGGTGGAGGACCTGCAACAGTTGCTAGTAGATTTGCAATAAAAGCATTAGAATATCATATGAATAAATAAAAAATCTGAATTACAAGTCTAGCAAATTATTTCATGTTATTAAGAGCAAATGCTGCAAAAGGGATTAATCTGAGGAAATGAAGAATTTTTCTATTAATAATTTTTTATACAAAAAATAAATGAATTCTAATGTGATATAATGATTAATCCGTATGTTTGCAAAATTAGAAGTTCTATTAATTAGAGGGTAGTATAAATTTGTCATATAAAATTGGTATTGGAATGTATGACTGTACTGGTCCAGCTGCTGAACAAACGATGTTTGGTTACTCTTATCCTGAACAAAGAACTGCAGGTATTGCTGATAGACAATGGGCTCGTGCTTTTGTTATACAAGATGAAAAGAACAATTTTCTATGTTTAACTGTTGTTGATGTTTGCATTATTTTTCAATCACTCAAAGATGAAGTATTAAAACGTTTAACAAAAAGAATTGGTAAAATCTTCAACTCAAAAAACACCATGATAAGTGCAATCCATAATCATTCCGGACCTGCAGGTTATTCAGATTATCCTATGTTCATTTCATCTGATAAAGGGTTTTGTAAATTAACCTTCAATGCGATAGTTAATGGTTGTGTTCATGCAATTACTAGAGCTTTTCATAACATGAAACCAGCTAAAATTCTATTTACCACTAGTGAACTTGTAGATTGTGGTGGTCAAAGGTCAAAAGAAGCTTGGGAAAGTAATCCTCAGAAAGAAAAAGAAAGATATGGTGAAACTGACAAGTCTATAGTTTTACTAAAATTCATAGATTCCACTGATAAGTTATTTGGAATATTAGTTTTTTATGCTCTTCATGCTGTTTCGCTTGGAGTAAAGAATAATTTAATATCAGCAGATAATAGGGGATATGCTGCT
>JAEORJ010000236.1 GCA_016840945.1 Candidatus Gerdarchaeota archaeon | reverse complement strand
TTGCAATGGTTAGAAGTTGCATCTGACCTTGAGAAATATTAGAAATTTCTTCATTAATAATCATATTATAACCCTCTGCTATTGTATGAATAAAGTGATCAACATGTGCGGCTTTAGCAGCTTCTATTACTTCTTCATCGCTTGCATCACTACGCCCATATCGAATATTATCCATTAAAGTCCCATTGAAAAGCCATGTATCTTGTAATACCATACCAAATAATTTGCGTAGATCATTTCGAGTGAAATCTCGGATATCTTTACCATTAATCAATATAGAGCCATCTAATACATCATAAAAACGCATTAATAATTTAACAATAGTAGTCTTACCTGCACCTGTTGGACCAACAATCGCTACTTTTTTACCAGGTTCAGCGATAGCCGAAAAATCATGGATTACAACCTTTTCAGGATCATATCCAAAAGTAATATTTTTAAATTCAACTTGATATTTATCGCTATCTGGAACTGTAATAGGTGTTGAAGTTTCTAAGATTTGTTCCTCTTCTTCAAGGAATTTAAAAACCCTTTCCGCGGCTGCTACAGTTTGTTGAAGAGTGTTTGACATGTTTGCAAGCTGAGTCATGGGTTGTGTGAATGAGCGTATGTATTGAATAAATGCTTGAATATCACCAATAGAAATAGAGTTGTTTATTACAAGGATAGTCCCAAAAATTGCAATAGCAATATATCCTAAATTACCAATCAACATCATTAATGGCATCATTAAACCCGAAAAGAAATTAGCTTTCCATGCTGATTTGTAAAGAGTATTATTATATCCTAAAAATTTATTAATACTTTTTTCTTCTCCATTAAAAGCTTTCATTACAAGATGGCCACTAAACATTTCTTCTACATGACCATTTACGTGTCCCAAATATTTTTGCTGTTGTATGAAATGTTTTTGAGAATTCTTAACAATTATGCTTACGGTAAATAATGAAACAGGAATGATGATCATTGCCACAAGAGTTAAAATCCAGCTGATTGTAAACATCATTATGAGCACACCGATTACGGTGACTACAGAAGTGATTATTTGTGTAAGACTTTGACTAAGGTTTTGATTAATTACATCCACATCATTAGTTATATGAGCAAGAACTTCTCCGTGTGTTTTTTTATCGAAATATCTAAGAGGTAACTTGTTAATCTTTTTGGATATGTCCTTTCTAAATCTATAAGATGTATCAGCAGAAACTCTCGCCATTATCCAACCTTGTATGAAGGCAAATATAGCTGAAAATACATATAATCCAATGGTAATGATAATAATAAGTCCAATATATTCGACATCAATTGAACCTGTACCACTCAACTGCGCAATTAATCCTTCAAATAATTTTGTAGTTGCCATACCTAATATCTTTGGTCCAAAGATGGTCGCTGCTGTTGATGCTATAGCAAAAATTATTACAATTAATACTGCTTTTTTATATTTTCCCATATAATCTAGTAATTTTCTGACTGTACCTTTGAAATCCTTTGGTTTATCTCCCTTCATCATCGCCATTGGTCCTCTAGTTGGACGTTGCCCCATTAACCCCCTTGGTTGAGGATTTGCTGTTGGTTCTGTCGGTGGTCTTCCATGCGTCATAATAATTCCTCCATTGTATGTTGTGATAATGCTATTTCTTTATACGTATCACAATTTTTCATTAGTTCTTTATGCGTACCTTTACCAATAATTTTACCTTCGTCAAGTACAATTATTTGTTCCGCGTCCATTATGGTGGAAACTCTTTGGGTTACTATTATCAATGTGGCACCTTTTATATTTTCTTTAAATGCCCTTCGTAATGCACTGTCTGTTTTAAAATCCAAAGCAGAAAAACTATCATCTAAAATATAAATTGGAGATTGTTTTACAAGAGCCCGGGCAATTGATAATCTCTGTTTTTGCCCTCCAGAAACATTCATACCCCCTTGTGCAATTACTGATTTCAAACCTTCGGGTTTAGCATTGATAAATTCAGAAACTTGCGAGATTTTAATTGCAGATTGTATGACTGCCTGTTCAGCATTTTCATTTGCATAATATAAATTACTTGAGATTGTACCCGAAAATAGGGAACTTTTCTGGGGGACATACCCTATTTTTTCTCTCAAGTCATGTTGCGAGACCTTTCGAATATCAACACCATCAATAAGGATTGATCCCGAACAAACATCATAGAATCGAGGTATTAAATTCACGAGTGTCGATTTCCCAGACCCTGTAGCACCAATTATTGCAGTTGTTTCTCCTGGATATGCCATGAATGTAATATTTTCTAAAACGTTTTCTTCTGCACCAGAGTATTGAAATGATACATTACGAAACTCAATTGTAGGATTGAATGGTTTTTTGAAGACCTCCAAATCTTGAGAATCTTTGATAGATGGCTCCGTTCTCAATACTTCAGCAATTCTTTTCCCAGAAACACTAGCTCGTGGTAAAAGGATAAACATCATTGAAATCATTAAAAAGGACATTACAACTTGCATCGAATATTGCATAAACGCCATCATATTTCCGATTTGTATCAATCCATCAGCAACACCATGAGAACCCACCCATATAATTAAGACCATACTTCCATTCATTATAAACATCATTACTGGCATTAAAAGAACAATGACTCGATTAATGAATAAACTTTTTTCAGTTAAGTCAATATTAGCTTTGTCAAAACGCTTTTCTTCATATCTTTGTTTGTTAAAACTCCTAATTACCATCATTCCTGTGAGATTTTCACGTGAAATGAGGTTAAGTTTATCGATCAATGATTGTATTATTTTAAATTTGGGAATAGCAACAAAATATATGATAATTATTAATGTAATCAGAATTACTACGGCAAGAGCTATTATCCACATCATTGATGGAGCAGAAGTTAAAGCATGTAATATACCTCCAACACCCATTATTGGAGCATAAAATACGATTCGAATCAATAACATTACTATCAATTGGATTTGAGTTATATCATTCGTTGAACGAGTCACTAAAGAAGCCGT
>JAEORJ010000235.1 GCA_016840945.1 Candidatus Gerdarchaeota archaeon | reverse complement strand
ATCATGAATAAATGATTCAATTAATGGTTGAATAGCTCTCTCATCTGCTATATGTAATAAAGATTCAGCAGCAGCCATTCGTGCTTCTTTATCAGCATCGTTTCTGAGGATTGATATTAACGGTTCAATTGCTTCATTAACTTTCATTAATCCTAAAGAATAAATAATCATACCACGGACAAACGCATCCTCATCCTTTTCCAATGTTTGAATAAGTGGGTTAATTGATTCAACATTATTCAATTGTCCTAGTGACATTGCAGCATTAGCTCTAACTTTTGAAGATGGATCCTCGATTAATACTTTGATTAAAGGTTGAATAACACTATCATCACCTATCCAGCCCATTGATAATGCCGCTTGACTTCTTATTTTATCATCATTATCTGATAGCTGTTCTAACAATTCTGCTATTTCTTGGTTTTCCGACACTTATTTTTCCCACTCTTAGATATTATTCTTTAAATTCTAATTAAGGCAAGATAAAATTAGCTGTTCTATATTAATAATTTACTCTAAAAAGTTTTTATGAAAAAAATAAAGATTTAGGAGATTAATTTTTAAAAAATTAAACCTCCAAATTTTTTTTATTTACCAGGACAAACTTTTTCAATTTCTGGAGCAATTTTTCCTGCATATGCTTTATCGAAATGATCAGAGAAGTCTTTTGCTAATTTTTTCGCTCGTTCATCGAATTTATTCTTATCAACCCAAGTATTTCTTGGCCATAAAACTTCTGAAGAAACACCTTTACATTCTTTGGGCACACTCAAATGGAAGATACTATCTTCTTGGAATTCGACATTATCAAATTCTCCATTAAGAGCAGCATCAACTAATCTCCTTGTTAAGTTAATATCCATCCTTGAACCAATACCATTTGGTCCACCACTCCAACCTGTATTAATTAAATATACTTGAGTTCCATGTTGTTTCATTTTCTCACCAAGTAATTTAGCATATTCATCAGGATTTCTTGGCATGAATGGTTCTCCAAAAAATCTTGAGAATGTGGAAACGGGATCAACTATACCAGTTTCGGTTCCGGCTAATTTACTTGTGTAACCCATCAAGAACCACAACATAGCTTGTTCAGGTGTTAATTTTGCTACTGGTGGTAGAACCCCATTAGCATCAGCAGTTAAGAAAAGTATAGTTTTTGGATGCTTACCAACAGGTGGTGATTTAATGTTAGATAAAAATGTTAAAGGATAAGAACCTCGGGAATTAGGTGTTAGTCTATCATCAAATAAATCAAATATGCCATCAGGGTACATCATAGTATTTTCGAATATTGCACCATGTTTGAGATAATCATCATCATGAAGCATTGCATGATAGATTTCTGGTTCCTTATCTTCTCTTAGGTTAATTAATTTAGCATAACAACCATACTCAAAATTAGCTATACCATTATCATTCCAACCATGTTCGTCATCACCTAATAATGCACGAGATGGATCAGCTGAAAGTGTTGTCTTTCCTGTACCAGATAAACCTAATAATAGAGCAGTATCTCCATCTGGTCCTTCATTTGCGGAACAATGTAATGGTAATATCCCTTCAGCAGGTAACATATAATTCATTACTGTGAACATTAATTTCTTAATAGAACCACAATAAGCGGAACCAATAACTAACCCTAATCGTCTATCAAAATCCAATGCTACAATCATATTGCTTGTTTGACCATTTGGTAATTTTCGCAATCTACCTTCATACTTTTTAGGCTCTAATTTGTTGTATGGTAATACTACTATAGTAAATGGTCTATCTGCAAAAATACTTTTTTTCATGTCATCAGGCATAGGTCTGAACATGTTATAAGTAAAAAGCACATGTAATGCTTTATCACTAATTGTTCGTACTTTAATTGCATAAGAGGTATCAGCTACAAGCGAACGCTCTGAAATATACAATTTCTTTTTATCTTTAATCAGTTTCAAAGCATCTTCCCAAGCCATATCAAAAGTTTCAGCTGTAATTGCTATACAATTTGGAGATGACCAATCAATTGTGTCCTCACTTTCAGGGCGTTTAACAAAAACAGTATCTTTAGGGCTTCTTCCAGTAGACTCTGGAGGTGTCCAAGTTGCTAAAGCTCCGTTTGCACTTTGTAGAGCTTCCTTATTGTCAAGTGACTCTTGAATTAATATCTCTCGTTTCGGATTTTGGATAACTTTTTTATGATCCTTTAATATTTTATCCAATTTTTCTAATAGATTTGCCAAGATTCAAACCTTCAAAGTTAAATTTTAATTAATATTATGAAACAGATGTAGTAGATTTCTAGATTATATTTAAAGGTATTTTCTCATTAAATAATAATCTTAAAAAAAAAACACTCACTAAAATGAGTTAAAAATCAGTTTTTTCTTCTCTTCTTTTCTTCATTCTAACAATATCTACAGTTACATATGTTATAAATTGAAGAATCATTATGATAGCAAAAATAATTGCTAAAATTAATACTACAGTATTTTCTCTATCTAATAAAATAACGACTATTTCAGGTATAACAGCTATTGAACCAGCTATCATACCCCAAAATAGAACATTTTGAAGAATAGCGATCTTTGTTTTTGGTTTAGAGTCATCTGTAATATTACTCATAGTATCAACACCATCATATTTTATACTATATTTTATTAAGTTTTGTTAGAAGATGTAAAAAATTTTTTATGGTGAGCATTAAATCAACTATGCTGAAACTTTAAAATAGTGGTGTTACAGATTAAGAAAAAAGGCAGGTAGAAATTATGAGCGAAGGCGTACAAGCAACACGAATGAATCTTATGAAATTACGTGAACGTAGAAAATTGGCTGAAAAAGGACATGATCTTTTACAAGAAAAGTTAGATTCATTAGTTATAAGATTCTTTGAGGTAGTGGATACTATCAGAGGACTTCGAGAGGAAACTGCCAAATTAACCATTAAAGCTCACAAATCACTAATTGACGCACAAGTTGTTGTTGGACCTCTTCGTTTAAGAGAACTTTCCTTTGCAGCTCCTGAAATTTGGCAGATAGAAGCTTATGAAAACAACGTCGCAGGAGTTATTGTTCCTAAATTAGATTTAGAAAGGAAAAGAGATGAAGCTGATTCAAGATTATTTTATGGATTTCTTAGTTCTAGTAATGAAATTGATAAAACAGTTGAAGATTATCGAAAAGCTATAGAAAAAATTGTTGTATTAGCTGAAACCTTAGCTATGCTTCAAATTTTAGGCCAAGCTATAACTGAAACTAAAAGACGAGTCAATGCTTTGCGATTTATTCTCATACCTCGTTTAAATTCACAAATCAGTTTTATCGAAACTACATTAGAAGAACAAGAAAGAGAGCAATTTGCTCAATTAAAGAAAATAAAAGAGAAAATAGAGAAAAAAGCTCTACTGTGAATTATTTAATTATCAAAAAAATAATGGAAAAGGAGCAATTCTAAACAAAGAAATGTTCCTTATTACCTGATTCTGCTTTTACCTTGCCCATTACTTTTGATACTGCTTTTCTGAAGTCTTCAACCGTTATGTGGTCTCTTTCACTTCTTACAGCAAACATTCCTGCTTCAGTACAAATATTCTTTATATCAGCACCTGAAGCACCTTCAGTTAAGCTAACCAAAACATCAAAATCTATTTCTTCTTCCATATTCATCTTTCTAGTATGAATTTTGAAAATTGACAGTCTTGACTTTGGTGTAGGCATACCAATTTCAATTACTCGATCAAAACGACCAGGACGTAATAGTGCAGGATCCAATATATCAGGTCTGTTTGTAGCAGCAATAACTCTTACATCGCCTCTTACATCAAAACCATCTAGATTACTTAACAATTGCATTAAAGTTCTCTGAACTTCTCTATCACCGCTTGTTGCTATATCAAGTCTTCTTGAGCCAATAGCATCCAATTCATCAATAAATAAGATAGTTGGTGCCTTTTCTTCAGCAAATTCAAATATTTCTCTAACTAATCTTGCACCTTCTCCTATGAATTTTTGAACTAATTCACTACCAATAACTCTAATGAAAGCAGCGTTTGTATGATGAGCGACAGCTCTTGCTAATAATGTTTTTCCTGTTCCAGGTGGGCCATAAAGCATTACACCTTTGGGAGGTGTGATACCTACTTTTTCAAATAGCTCAGGTTTTGTTAATGGTAATTCAACTGTTTCTCTGAGTTCTAATATCTGTTCTTCTAAACCACCAACATCCTCGTAAGTAACAGTTGGGCGATCTTCAACTTCCATGGCTGAAACCATTGGATCTTTTTGTTGTGGTAATACTTCTACAATAGCAAAATTCCTTTGATTAAGAGCAACTCGAGCGTTAGGTTTAAGCTCTTTTTCATCAATTGATTTGATTACATTCACAACAAAACTTGGACCACTTGAGCTTCTAACAACAGCCCTCCCATCATCTAATACACTGACAATATTTCCAGTGATCAAAGGACTTCGTTTCATCTGCTCAAGATCATTTCTCATAGAAGCAATTTCGCGCTCCATTCTCATACGTTCATTGTCAATTAATTGCTTTTCTGTCTCGAGAGTCCTAATTTTTCTTTCTAAATGACGAGTATAAGATAAAAGATAACTACGATCTTTTTCAGCTATATCTTTATCGTCTTCTGGTCCAACTTCAGGATTCATTTTACTACAATACTCCGATTTTTACCCTTATGATGTTATTTTCAAGCTCTTAGATAAAAATGTATTTGTATAGACGATTTGCTATGATTTTTACTGCTATAAAATGATTTTCTATCATTATTTCAGCTTGATTTTCTTACTCATTTTCAAACCATGGCGTTGTTTTCGATAGTAATTTTTCACTAATCCTACTTCTATATATCCTAGCTTCTTATAGAGGGCTTTTGCGTCATGGTTATTTTCATATACAATTAGTTCTATGGTAATATAATTTAAATCATTTATTTTTGAAAGATTTTTCACAATTTCATCTTCCAAACTAAACATAAGCTTGGTTCCAATACCCTTCTGACGATATCCTGGATGAACATTTAATGTGGTAATCTCATAGTTTGTTTTAGCATTTAATGCTGCTACTATGAAGCCTACAATAACCTCTCTTTGATATTCCTCATTAGTTGCCACAAGAAAAATTTCACCTCTCCTTTTCATTAGAAAAAGATAAAAATAATCCTTGTCAAATTGATCAATTTTATCGAAACAAAGTTGTTCAATCTCATATATTCGATCAATATCAAAAATTGTTGCTGGTCGGATATTGATTATCATTTATAACCACTATAACAGATTATATTTAACTATAGTAAAGTATTGAACTTACTTTTAAGGTATAGTTATAGATTGATTCCTAACGAAATATTTTTTTGTATATTAGCTTTTTTCTTTATCTATGACTGAAGCTCAGGAAAAATCAAAGGTTGCTACATTTCTAAAAGAGGAATTTGATAAAAAGTATTACTTTGGATTTGGTATAGGATTAATAACATTAATAATTACTTTAATTCTAGTTTCTATTTTCAAAGGTGAAACTGTAACTTACATTGAAATCATTTATTATCCACTAATTGTTTATTTCATTTTTCAACAAGTTTTAAGTGGATTTGGTTTTATAACTGGTTATGTTCCAATAGCTCAAAAAATAATTAGAAGATTAACTAGATCAGCTAAAAAGAAGGCTTATTCGCAGAATGACTGTGATAAATGTGATTCCGATCTACATAAGCTAGAGAATATTGTTAAGCAAAAGAAAAAAGAATACAAAATACTTGAACAGGAAAATGAAAAGAAAAGAAAGCATTTAGAAGAAAGAAAAGCTACAACTACAAATAGATTTTTCCTCATAAGAATTAAAAGAGAGATTGAAAGGAATACTGCTGAAAAAGAAGCACTATTTAAAGAAAAGAAAAAATTTGAGATAGATTGTGAAAAGGAAAAGAAAAAGATTATAGAAAGAAAAGGACAATATCGCCGTAGAATGGAAGAAAAAATTATTACTAAACAGGAGTCAATTGATCCTCACAAATTCAAATTGATTATGTTAGTTCCATTATATGTTATGATGATAGTTGGTATTGCTTTATCCTTATTTTCAATTATTAAAGCAATTATCGTTTGGCCAGCTAACGCACAACCAGCTTCAGAATTTCTCCAAAGAGTTGTTAATGTCCTTGGAGTGTTAGACTTGATTAATGAATATTATAAAGGAGTTATTGCAGCAGTATCAATAATTACTTTCTTTATTATACCAGCAGTTAAAAGGTTTAGAAACCCGGAAAGGGATATAAGACCACAAATAATAACTGGTCGAAAACGAAAAATCTCTGATTGGTATTATCGTCGTATTAAAAAAGATCATAGAACACTTTTAGGACGCCAATTTGATGATTTAAGAAGATATTATTATGATATTAAAATATTCATTGGAAATAACCTGTTGATTCCAATAGGCCTTTCACAATTAATTGTTGCACCTATTGGTGGATTAGCTGTTATTTTAGGAATGAAAACAGGCATCCAACGAAAGAAAATTGAAAGATATGAAAATATAATATTAATTATAGTAGCAAGTGCATTATTGTTAATATTGGTTTCAGCTTACCTCTTCTTTTATGCTAAAGAAATCAAAAACATACATTCAATTATTGCAATTTTAATGAAAACTCTCTATATCATCTTTCTTGTCTATTCATTTGTTATTTTCACAAGAGCACCAATTTCTGATGTTGATGAATTGTAATGAAAACAATTCATCTAATCTTTTTTCAAGAGATAGTTTGCCATTCTAGTTAAAGCTATCCGAAAAGCTGAATTTTTGTTCTTTTCTTCTCTACCAATTTCAGCCCAAGTTCGATTTTCTCCTTTTGGGATGAAAATTCTATCAAAGAACCAACCATCTCCTTTTAATTCATAAGCGATTGTTCCCTCAGTTTTTTCAGCAAAAACAACAACATTATCAGGATTATCGCAAAAAGCAATTGCTGCAATAACATAAGCTTTACGATTGTCAATATTCTCAAGCAATTTAACGATGCCTTTTTGACCTATTGTTTCATTAACAAATTTTACTAGTGCACCTGGGAAATTTTTTAATGCTGGTATCTCTAATCCACTATCAGATACTATTACTGGTTTTTTTAACAAATCGAACGCTTGCTTTGCCTTATAGGTAATTACTTCTTCAACTGATAATGATTGAATTTCAATCAAATCTAAATCAGATATAATTTCAATATTATAATCTCGTCCAAGCATATAGCGTATGTCAGCTATTTTTTCCTTATTATTAGTTACAAATGTTAATGTATTCTTAATTGACATCTAATGAAACTACTTCCTAAATTATCCATAATTAAGTCTTGATTTTATTTTTTCTGTTAATCTTTTTCCCATTTAGTAATTAAAGCTCCTACAATAATTGCTACAAGACCTATTAGAAATGCAATGCCAATATTTATCCAAGCAAAGCCAATGTTATTTGTTATCATTGATGCTCTTGCAGCATCTACTATGAATGTTAAGGGTGAAAATTTAGAAATTACAAACAAAGCTCGAATTCCTGAAATATCAAAGAACACCCCACTCAAAAACATTAATGGAATTGTAATAAGAAAACCAATAATATAAGTATTTGTTGGATTTTTAACTAATTGGCTAACTAATAATCCTATGCCGGAAAATAATACCACTCCAACAAAAACCACCACTAAAAGTAAAGCATTAAAACTAACCCAACTAAAACCAAAAGCCACCCAAGCTGTGAAAATAGCCAGTGTTGAAGTGACAAAAGCTATTAAAAACTGCCAAATTAATTCAGAAACTATGTGTTCCCATCTTGTCAATGGTGTAGTAGCATATTTCTTAAATATACCAGTATATTTGAAACGAACTTGACGATTTATTGTGCCAAGTATTCCAGTGTTAATAATTATAACACCAATGATGCCTGGCAAAAAGAAATCAATATAACTAACTGCATCTGAAACAAAACTTACTTTTTCTAGGTGGATTTTTGGTTCCGAAATATTTAGATTTAATTCATTAATATTTCGAGTAACTATTTCAATGATCCTATCTGAGGTATACGAAAATGGATCTATTATTAAAGTTATATTTGATATACCTGGTAAAAGAGAATCTTCTTCCCAATTTTCAGGTATAACTAAACATGATGGAGGACCTGGGTGATTATATCTAAAAGCAAATGTATCGATTTCTCTTAAATAATTTCTAGGATTGATTGTAATATCTTCTATAATAAAAACATCCAATAGCTCTTCATCTGCTAAATTTTGATATAAATTAATTGAAGTTGGCGAATTATCTCTATCTTGTACATAAAGGGTAAATTTGTAAGTATCAGTTTTAGCAAAAATTGAGCCAAACAATAGAAGTAAAATTATAGGATATAGGAATAACATTGAAGTTGTAAAAGGAGATCGGAAGAATAATTTTATTGAAATTTTCAGTTGGTTGCCTATTCGACGGAGACTATTTCCGAAATGGAAAAAAGCGTTTTTTATTTTTTCTTTAGGTGTTTTTTCCAATTTTTATCCTCCTCAGTTTTTCCTCAAATTAGTTAATAATATTCCAATTGTAAAAGTGCTAATTGCTACTACAAACGATATTCCAAAATTCAGCCAGAATTGTTGTTGAGGAGCTCCAAGCATTAAATTTCGTATCCCTTCAATAAGGTAATAAATTGGGAATACTCGAGCAAAATATTGAAGGAATTGCGGGAAAGTATCTAGCGGAATTAAAGCGCCACTAAGTAAAATTTGTGGTATTGTTATTATTAATGCAGCAAAAACTACTCCTTCAGCATTATTAATTAATCTTACAAGTATCATCGCTATTCCACTGAAAGTTAAGGAACCTAAAATGATAAAAAGATAGGTCATTGGTTGGAGACTTAAAATATTAAAATTAAAAATCAGTGAAAATAATATAGTTATTGTACTAGCAATTAATGTTATAATAATTAGCCATAATTGTTTAGCAAAAATCCATTCAAATTTAAAAGCTGGCGTAGTAGCCAATTTTTGAAGAATGCCAGATCTCTTTTCCTCTAAATCATAATTTAGTCCTGTGAATAAGGCAATAGTAGAGACTGTTATCATAACAATCCCTGGTACTAATGAATCAATGAAATTAAGATCATTAACATAATAATTTTCAATTTCAATACCAAATACAGCTTCAATTTCTTGTAAACGAAAGTTTAGATTGGTAATTTCCTCTTCAATTATTTGAATTATTGCTTTAGCTGTTGTTGATGAAGGGTCATATATTACTGTCAGATTATAAGGATTAGATGTATTTTGGTAAATCCCCCAATCATTTGGGATTATAAGTAGAATTATTTTATTATTATCTCTTAACCAGCTTTCAGGATCTGAAATAACTTCTTCAATTTTTGTTATCGTTAATGATGTGTGATTAGATAAATTAGTAATAAAGTTATCAGATTGCGAGCTATCATCTAAATCTAATACTTCAAGATTATAATTCATATCAACTGAACGGCCAAAAATTGCTCCAAATAGTAATAGTAATATTATTGGGTATATTATTGACCAAAAAATGGATGTTGGTGATCTAAAATAACGTATATTGATTGCCCCTATTTGATTAAATATTCTCCTTAAACTGAATCCGATAGCTATTATAAGAGACTTAAATTTACCTTTCTCTTTCTTTTCCGATTTATTTATTTCTAAATCATTCTCTTCAAGAGCCATCGAAGTTTAAACCACCGCTTAATCTTCATAACTATCTGTTTCTAATACTTCTCCAGTTAACGTTATAAAAACATCATTAAGTGTTGGACGTTGAGTTATTATGTCAGAATATTTTATATCATATTTTTCTAGCTTTTCTAAAATCTCTAATAGCGTAGCATCTTCACTTGAGATTATTATATCATCGTCTTTTTGTGAAAAAGGATATTGTTCTTGCAAAATCTCAATTGCTTTTTGTTTTACAATATCGATTGGGCAACGAATGATAAATTTGTTACCAGTGCCATAGCGGCTTATTAATTCTTGAGGAGTACCAATATCTTTGATAATACCTTTATGGATAATAGCTACACGATCAGCAACTTTTTGAGATTCAATAGCTTGGTTCGTGGTGATAAAAACTGTTTTTCCTTCTTTTTTTAGTGCTTTAATTATATCCCACACTTCTCGTTTTGCATATTGGTCCAAACCTGAAGTAGGTTCATCTAAAAAGATAATTTGAGGATTATTTACTAAAGCTGTAGCTAATCCCACACGCCTTTTAGTTCCTGGAGTTAGTTTTTTATATCTTACATATTCCTTTTCAGTTAATTTGGTAAATTCCAACAATTCATTTAAATTAACCATTTTATCATACATTTTTCCCCAGAACAATAAATTCTCTTTAACAGTTAAATTTTCATGGGTGTTGAATTCTTGGGGTAAAACGCCTACAACTTTTTTAATTTCCCTTAATTCTAGTTTATTTTTTATATTATACCCTAGTATACTTGCTTCGCCTTCATTCGGTTTACTCAAACCTAGTAACATATCAAAAAATGTTGTTTTACCAGAGCCATCGGGGCCAAGAAGAACGAAAATTTCACCCTTCTTAACATTCAAAGTAATTTTTATTACATTTTCCTCTGAGCCATAGATTCTCTCTAAATTATCAGTTTTAATGATATAATCTTGACTCATAGGGTGCACCAATTATAACAACTATTTACATTTTGAAAGTATTCCTAACTTATAACTAATTCTATTTCTAAATACTTATCAATTTTTTAAGAAAATAAATTATCAAAATATACTTTAAAGCAAAATAATAGGATTTTTATAAATTATACCTATTGAGTAAGACTTTTAACAGATGCAATCGTTTTTTGATTAGTCAATGGAGAAGTAAGTTTAGTTTTAGAATTAGGTAACTAACTAGTTATAGAATATAAAAGGTTAATATAAGATGTCTTTATTCAAAAAATTAACTAAATCAAGGGACAAAGAGAGTGGAGAAGGTACAGAAAGAAAAACTGTTGCTATTGTAGGTTTAGATGGTGCTGGTAAGACAACTATTGTTAACCGTTTACTAAAATCTGAATTTACTATATCGAGACCTACATTTGGTATCAATATTGAAATCTATAAATATCGCACTTTAGAATTTGTTGTGTACGATTTAGGTGGGCAGTCACCCATTCGAGAAAATCTCTGGGAAAAATTTGTTAAAAGCGCTGATGGTTTGGTTTTCGTTTTAGATTCATCTGATAAAAAACGATTCGATCTTGCAGCTAAAGAATTTAATAATGCTTTAGGTTATAATGAAAATGCCCCACTTTTGTTTCTATCAAATAAAATTGATTTAGAAGATGCCGCAAGCTCTGACGAAGTGCTAAAAGTAATTGATTTTGGAAGGTTAAGTCGTGTTCAAAGGAAATATAATTTTGCCCGATGTTCTGCACTAACTGGTGTACATTTATATGAGAGCTGGGATTGGTTAACAAATGAGTTATCTTTAGACCAGAATTTACCAAAAGTAAATGTGAAGATTATAGGCAGCTATCTTTATACATCTGATGGCATAGAAGTTGAAACTGTTATATTTGGTAAACCAAAAACTCAAGCCAAATTTGTTGATTTATTCAAAAGAGGGGGCGAAGAACTAAAGCGTTTCTTAAGACAAATGGAACCCTATGAATCAGCTGAAACACTATTAGCTGCCACAGATAGTCAGCTCATTATATCTAAAAAGGATAAATATGCAGTTGGGATTATCATTGGTGAAAATGAACCCTCAGCAAGAGGAGTTCAAATAATTAAGAATTTACATAAAAATATCGCAAGTAAAATCAATAATGATGAAACTGTAAGCGTAAAAGAATTATTAGAAAAACATTACCCATTAGATGTCTTTACTGAGAACTAATGTTTTTCTATTCTTCCCTAATCTTTATGACGTTCTTGAATTATTGAAGGTAGAACCTCTAGAACCCCATCGATATCTTCGATTTTTTCTACAATGTTTGATAAATGGACTCCGTCTTCAGACCAAATCTCACAGAGAATCATATAATCACCAGTAGTTGTTGAGACTGATACAATATTATCAATCTTCTTGAGTGATTTTATAACCTTAAGCAATTTTCCTGGATTGGTATTAATACCAACAAAAGCTATAGTATTATAACCAAAAAAAGTTGGATTAATGATAATAGAAAATTTCTTGATTATTCCTTGATCCATCAATTTGGTTATTCTTTGACGTACTGTTGATTCGCTACGTTTAATTTTTTTAGCTATTATTACGTTAGTTGTTCTCGAATCTTCCATTAATATATCTAAAATTTTCTTATCTATACTATCTAACATTGGTTAAAATCAACTTCATTTTATTTTAACGATTTTCGTTATAAATTATGCGAAAATAGATATTAAAATATGCTTATAAAAAATGATTAAAAAAATTATTTTGAGCTCTAAGCTCAAAATAATCTCATGAATTTACCGAAGATTATCAGCTGGATAATCTTGATAGGCATCCTTTTTCTTTCGGTTTGGATTTCTTATTGCTCCGCCTATCAAACCTGTTATTGCATTCAGCACAGCTGAAATTAAAGATAGTATAAAAGCTACCAATAAGGCTATTCCTATTAACATAGCTATTAATTCAGGTGGTATTGTTGTTGGATCAAATAATCCTAGTGTAAGAATTTCAAATATAACAGAAGTAATTCCTACTCCTGCCACCACAACTATTAGAACCATACCGATTGCACTGATTATAAAATTAAAAATTGCTGTTAAAGCACCTGCACCAGCACCTCGGCCTGGACCACCTGCAATGATACCAGCGAAAAATCCACCTAATAACCAGCTTACAAATACTAATGGAAATGGCAGCCATCCTATTGTGGAATAAGTTGATGTTAGAAAAACAGTCAAAATAACTAATGCTGTACCAATTAATCCACCAAGGAACGCTCCTAATAATACTCTTCCTTTGGCCATAGTTTCAATCAACCTTTTAATAGTGTTGTTATTTAAAGCTCTTATTATAATAAACATTTACTATTAGGTATTATCATCATCAAAGATTTGTTTCTTGTATCGTCCTTTATCTTTTGGTGTGACATATTTTTTGTAATATTTCTCTTCGATTTCATCAGGAGAAGGAGGGTTAGTTATACCAACAAATCTTGTCTTAATAAAGAAACCAAAAACAGCTAAGCAAATGGTAATTGTAATGAAAATTAGGAAGAAAATTATTGTTAATATTAAAGATTGAATAAGCACTGTAGCATTATTTATTACAGCATTTTCTAGAAAATTCAAAACTTGTATCAATATTTCAGAAAAATTTCTGATCAACAATAATGCCAGGAATGTTATAAAAGAAGTATAAATGCTTTGAAACAATCCAATAAAAACACCATCAATATATGATTCCGCAAATAAACCCAATACTAACGAAATTATTCCCCAAATTAGAATTAATAATACCCAAAAAGTTGCTGGGTGATCATATGCAAAAAATACTAAGAAAAGTGAAACAGCTATACCAACAAATGTAGATATTGCTGTTTGTAATGCAACCTTTGAATAATTCGTCATTTATAATCACATTTAATAAAATAATTACAATAATATTTAATTTGAATTTTTTCCAAAAAAAGTTATTTATCATTTATATTGGAAAAATATAAGTAATGAATTGCTTTCAAAAGAATGTGGAGGTTATTAATTGCCTATTGATATGGATACGTTACAATTTCTTATTGATGAAGCAATGGATGCAGCTTTGAAAGATACGAAAGAGAAATTAGATGAATTAGCTATGAAATACAAGGTTAAGATCACTGCTAAACCACCAACAATTGTTAATGTTGAAATTGTTGAAAATGGAGAAGCTGTCTGGATAAAAGAATAATTGAAAAGGAAATTAAACAAAAGAAATAAGAAAAATTAGATATTAGCTATAAATCTAATATCAACTTATTAGTAGAATAAAATCAATGATTGTAAAAATCTTAATCCTGGAATCTATTTCCACATTCTTTGCAGACTTTCACTTTGGCATAAATTGGATTGTGACCTGCATAACCCAAAACCTTTGATTTGTCTTCTACTTCTTTGACGTTTTCAGCCCCGCACTTTGGACATTGAAATGGCATTTATTTTATCACCTAATTATATTTCTACGTTTTCAATAGATGTTTTCTCCACTTTTAAGTTTGTTGGAATACATTCTACACGAATTTATTTATGATTTTTGGTTATAACCTTTACTCTTGAGGATTTTTTTGTTATTTTATTAATAATTCTGCAATAAACTATTTAATTACATCTAATTATTATGGAGTTTATGTGTGCAGAAAATAAAGCTTCAAATTCAGAATTATCCATTAATGAAATT
>JAEORJ010000234.1 GCA_016840945.1 Candidatus Gerdarchaeota archaeon | reverse complement strand
AGGATATTATGAGTCAAATTGATATAATGATAACTCACCTTCTTACTTTTGAAGATGATATTAAAGCATTCTTAAAACGAGTGCCTTCATCTGTCCCTGAAGAATTCAAAGAATCAGATTTCATTAGAAGCATGCCAACAGGCATAGGGTTATTATCAGACCAAAAAACACAAGATAGAAGTTTTATTGTTAAGGTTAGACCTAGAATATCGCTTCATGCAGGTAGAGAAGCGATTCCTGCATCATTAAGAGATAGGATGCGCAATCATAAACAACCATACACACCTACACTTGATAAACGAGATGTCCTTGTCGAAACCGTAGTTGATGAAACCCCAACTATTGAGATTAGAGACCAATTTTTACCAGAGCCAGTGGATGAAAGGCCTAAAGACGTCACTCCTAAAGATGTAACATCTAAACCCAAGAAATCTTCAGGAAAAACAGATTTCCCAATACCAGAAACAAGCACTTTTCCAGGTAGAATGATCCTAAGTATACTTGAAAGAAAATTGGAATACGGTCATAATACATTCTTATTTGATGGTTCGAAATCAACACGATTTGATAAACTACAAAATTCAGGCGTGAAAAATGAATCTACTGAAACATATATTCCAAGCGTTATAGCACAACTAGAAGCTATTGGTTGGGAGGTTGAAAGTATAATTCCCGAGCAAAGCTCAGTTGTTATTTTAATGAGATTGGAAAGCGCGACCTTGGGTATTGCTTATGCAGTCGTTGATGGCAAAACAGCAATCTCATATCTAGTTGTAGCAAAAGAACGATTCAAGAAAAACACCTATGATAAGATATTTGATGTAAAATAAAAAAACGGAAGTGTGAGCAATATCAGAAAAGAAAAAAGATCGAGTAGATAAAAAATTCTTTGAAAATAATAAAGACACTTTTAGAAAACTATTCGATCTTGTGCTTTGGCCTATAATCGAACCTTTAACTGGTGAAGCTGAACCAGAGGTCTACAGTAAATTCAAAGAAGAGATTTGGTCTCTCTTCTTTAGTACCCTTCAGAGTAATAAACAACAAACCGAAATCAACACCCAAATAAAAAAGAAATACCCAACCATAGCTGATGCCAACGCTTCTGAATTTATTATTTCATTGATTAATGATTTCTCATTAACATTTTATGAAGAATTAGTATTAGAGAAAAATACTGATGTAATAATGGAAGGCATTCAAACTTTAATAGACCAACAAGTAATCATGTCATGGATAGCACAATTAGTAGAACAAACATTTACGCCTTTATTGGCCTTTAAATTGAATTCACTTGGAAAATTAGAAGAGGTAAAACAAGTGATAACCAGGATATTAATTGCATTAGTTCAAGAGGAAATAAACTCAGTTGAAGCAGAAAATCAGATTACCATCATTTTCCAGAATTATTACAATCTTGCTGATGAATTAATAATATTCATCAAGTCAATTGTAAAAACAATCGGTCAATATAGAGAAAAGTATGGTTTAGAAGAATTAGCTCGTCTTGCTGAGAAATCGATATCCAAAATAGGGAGCTCCTTACAAAAAAGTATCGAGAAAAGAACAATAATCAAGTCAATGAAAGATCCAATTTATGAACGAGAAAATGTAGTAAATGAATGGATGAAAAATATCCTTGGACCAGCAACAATAGGATTACGGATTGCTGGGAAGGATAAATATAATGGATTCATGGAAAGCACTAGGAAAAATTTTGAGCTGTTCTTAGATCAAGCACTTTCAGCTGATGACTTTGAAAAACGATTACAAAATGACCTTACATCATTTGGAGGGGATGATGAAGAACTAATTTTACCAATACGAGAATCAATCTCTAACTCTGTACGATTTCTAGAGATTGCTAGAATAGATGATCCTTCACTTAGTTTACTATTAATGTTAATAGAAGAGGAAAAGGAAGGCACAAAACGAAATTGCTTGTAAATTTATTATCAAGCTTTAAATAACTAGATAGTAAATTACTATATGAGAGATATGGCATTTTTAAAGAAAAGAATTATTGGAATAATTATTTTTGCGTTTATTATTGGTAATGCTTTTGTTGGATTTCATCAATTACAGGTGAAATCGTTAGAAGGAACACCAACCATTGAAAAAGAGGATGGTGTTCATGAAGCTGTTCAAATCCAATTAAATTGGATTAAGACATTAGGTTCAACACCTTCATGTCCAGTTCCAACAGATTTAGATGCAGATGGTATGTTGGAAATTTTGGTTGGAACTTATGGTGGGACATTATATTGCTTAGAAAATAACGGTGTTGTTAATTGGTCTTATACTGATGAATTAGCATATACCTTTACCCCATCTTTTGCTGATCTAACTGGTGATGGGAAAATGGAAATTATTTTTGGGACAAAATATTATGGGTTGGTTTGTGTAAATTATCTAGGGGAGAAATTATGGAATTATAATGCTAAAGGAAGTAATGTTCCTGAAGCACCTTGTATAGCTGATATCGATGCGGACGGTTCTCTAGAGATAATTTTTGGCACTTGGTTAGAGAATAATATTGTTTGTTTAAACAAAAATGGGGCATTAGAATGGTCTTATACAGCAGGAGATGATATAACAGCCACTCCTTCAGTAGCTGATTTAGATCATGATGGAACAATGGAAGTATTGATGGGTTCATGGGATAATAAACTCTATTGTATAAGCCATCTTGGAGCATTAGAATGGAGTTATGCCACATTTCAAGATGTAAAAAGCTCACCAGCAATTGCTGACATAGATGAGGATGGGCAATTAGAGATTATATTCGGATCATTTGATAAGAATCTTTATTGCCTTAATCATGATGGTTCCTTACAGTGGTCATTTGCCACAGATCATTATGTTGCAGATATTTCTCCAGCAATAGCTGATATCGACAATGATGCAGAATTGGAAATTCTTTTTGGGTCATTTGATGGCAAAGTCTATTGTTTAAATTATCAAGGGCAAGAAGAATGGAGTTATGCTACCGGTGATATAGTTAACTGCTCACCAGTAATTGCTGACCTCGATAATGATGAAACAATGGAAATAATCATTGGTTCTTATGATGAATATGCCTATTGCTTTAATCACACAGGGGGAATTGAGTGGAAATATAAAACAGATGATTGGATATTTTCCACCCCAACAGTAGCAGACATAAATCAAGATGGAGTGCTTGAAATACTAATATGTTCATCAGACCATAAGTTATATTGCCTACTAGTAGACAATGTTGAAAGATCAGGTAAAGCACCTTGGTACAGTTTTAGTGGCTCGGTATACAATACTGGTTGGATGGATTCTGACAGCGATTACTTGGATGATCTATCTGAAGGATACTATCAAACATTAGCTGATAATTGGGACACTGATAAAGATGGATTTTCTGATGGTTTAGAGGTATTTGCTGGAACAAATCCAATAGATAAAGAGAATCATCCTGATTATACCCCAGCAAACCTTGGAATAGAATTCACTGTTGTTTTTATTGTTCTAGGTTTAACTTGCTGTTTTATTCTCTTTAGAAGAAAACATCAGTAAAAGTTGATGGGAGCTTTTTAGCTCTTCCTTCAACAATTTTTATTTTTACATAAAGGAAATGTCTAATTAAAATCAAAGTTGATGGTAACGCCTTTTGTAATCTTTTTTATAGTTTTAAAAGGTTTAAATAAGAGGAAAGAAAAGTTGATTCATCAGAAGAATTAAAGCAGTAAAACGCGAAAGTATAATAACGGAATATTAAAAATATTGAACGTAAATTATATCTACAAAAATACTTATTTGGTTAGTGTACCGAAAGATAAAAGGAATGAAAAAATATGCCTAAAATTAAGAATTGGTTGTTTGGTAAAGAAAAGCCTAAGGATACTGAAAGTATTGCTAAAATTCGAAGAGTGATAAATAAATATACCTTACAATCACGACGATTAACTCAACAAGCTGATGAACAAAAGGATATTGCCCGTGATATGATGGTCTCAGGTAATAAAGCAGGTGCGAAACAAGCGCTTATGCGTCGTCAGTTATATCTTAAAAAACTTAATGAAACTCAAAATAAACTTCTCAATTTACAATCTATGATCGAAAGCATTTCCGAAGCTAAGGATGTTGCTGAGACCACTCACGCTATTAAAGATGGTGTCGAGGTCATCGAGGACACTCT
>JAEORJ010000233.1 GCA_016840945.1 Candidatus Gerdarchaeota archaeon | reverse complement strand
GAATTTAATATCCTCATCAGATTTAAAAAGAGCACTAACACGACCGCTATGAATTTCACAAGTACGATCAACTCCTTTGAGAAATCGCAAATCATGAGTAACAACTATGACAGTAGTGTCGTATTCATGAGAAATTTCTCTAAGAAGACTCTTCACTTTCTCAGTATTTTCACTATCCAATTGACCCGTAGGTTCATCACATATAAGAACTGGCGCATTTTTGGCTAACATACAACCAATAGCGCAACGAATCATCTCTCCTCCTGATAGGTGACTGACTCGTCTCTGTTCCAATTTTAGTATCCCCAATTTGTCTAGAATCTCTTTACTTCGTTTGATATTTTCCTTCTTATTGTTAGAAAAGAGTGCCGAGGCAAAAATCATATTATCCATTACAGTTCCTGAAAGGAATAAAGTTCTTTCAGGAAATTGATGTACAAGACCAATTGTTTTCAGACGATATTCAAGAAGCTCGTTTGGTGTTAAATTAGCTATTTCGTAGTTATTTACTATAACTTCACCACTAGAAATTATTTCTGTACCAGCGATGATATTGACAAGAGTAGATTTACCTGAACCACTTGGACCAATGACTGATATTATCTCACCTTTGTTTATTCGTAGATCGATACCTCGTAAAGCTGCTACTCGAGTATTGGTATTTGGATCAGTATAGATTTTTATTACATCGTTACATTCGATCATTTTATTCACTCCTGTTTTACTGGTTTAAATCTGTAAATTGATGGAATTAAGGCTATTAACCATCCAATTGTTGAAACAAGTAATCCTCCAACAATAACAACAAAAATAATCCACGCGGGTATATTTGCTCTGTATGGTGAATAATATTCACTATAACCTAAGAAATATTTAGCTATGTATTTAATTAAGGGTAAAGAAGTTAAAGTCATTATAATCAATGGCAGTATATTGATTAAAATATATTCCAATGTAAAGAACCTTAATATTTGACCTCTAATAGCTCCTACCCTATATAATGATTCAATTATTTTACCTCGTTCTTCAAAAACTCGTATTCCTGTGAAATAACCTACAAAAACTAACGTTATAATTGATAAAATTCCATAGAAGAAGAGATTGTTTTGTGAAAATTCATCAATACTAAAAGCCAATTGTTCATAAAATTCATCATAAGTAATTGCTGTAACATTCTGCTCTCTAAGTTTGGATTGAATAATTGGTATTGATGATTCATCAATCGGTTTAATTAATTTCATTGTTCTAGGTCTGACATCAGTACTAGCATTAAAATCTTCAATTAAATTATCAATTGTATATTTGTTAGCAACCATTGAAAAAACGTCTGTTTTAAATGCAAAAAGTGGTTTTATAGGTTCCGCTAACAAAGGAAAGCTCGTAAATGAATTCACAAAGGTTAGATTAGTTGGATATCTTGCAATACTTATAGTGTTATAGAAATCTCCTGGTTGTAGATGATTAGTTCTTGCAAATTTCTTATTCAATAAGATATGATTGTTATCAGTCAAGCTAAGTATATCATCAATTGATGATGTTTTATTTAGATACTCTCTATCTGCTACCAATGTAAAATTCAGTGGACTTTCTAAAGCTAATAAATGGCCTATAAAAGCATTATATATCGAATTAGTATAGTCATTAGAAACATCATAAACAGTTACCTCAGTGAAATAAGCTATTTCAGAAATATTGGTAAAAATACCATCCCTTTCATTTTGAGGATCTGCCCATCTGGGTACAATTAGATTTGATGTTCCCATACCTAGATAAGCTTCGCTACTAATATTTTCCTTTATTGAAACGGACATAGCAAGACCAGGTAGTATCACCAAACCAAAAATTAAAACTCCTAGAATAGATATTTGATATGAATTTCTACTCACAGATAAATGCCTTATTGATAACGAGTATAAATTAAGACGTTTACTCCATATTTGATTACTTATAAAAGTCCAAAATAGTGTAGTTAATCTTGCTATAGCTAGGAAAAGAAATGTTATAATTAATGCAGCACTACAAGCAAGCATAAAATAAAAGAATGTTAAATAAGTTATTCCTGTAGCAACACTTGCAGTTGATCTTGAGAAGTAATAAATTAAAAATAATCCTGCAGAGATTAATACAAAAATTAGTGATAGAACTAATAATCTAAATTCATTTGTCGAGAAAAGTGATAATATTGGTTTTCTTTTCTGGGCATATTCTTCTGTAGTTGTTTTTGCTGTTTTTTTAGCAATTGAATTTTGAATGAAAAAGCTTAAGCTGAAGAATCCTATGATAAAACCAATTATTACAATTAATAACAAAGGTTCAGTAAGGAAATTAATGTAATAATTTGATGGACGACTCTCTAAATTTAAAGTAAATAAACAACTAACAGAAAATCCTAAAATTGATCCCCCAATAAAACTTACAAAAGTAAACATAAGATTCTCCAAAAGAACCATTCTACGTATATCATTATAACTTAATCCATATATTTTCATTCTTCTAAAGCTTGATCCCAAATCCTTTGAACCAATATTTAACGTTACTACAGAAGCTAAACCAATCAGGAAAAATAGTGGTGCATTGATAGACAGAATTTGAATGGTTACTGAAATCCAAAAGTCACTAAAATCAAGTATGAATTGTTTCAAATCAGGACAAAGTACGACTTCTTCATCTAGAAAATCAGAAATAGCTGGATCGTTATCTGCTGGGAATAATTGGATATATTTCGTAAGGCCATTTAATTTTAATTCAGCTAAATCATATTGCGCATCAAATAAGAAAGCAAGCTCTCCATTATAGCTTGTAACGTTATTAAACAATTCTTTGTATAAAGTATAATTGGTGATAAAACGATTCTCTCCATTATAAACTGCAAAGTTCAAAATATCCCACCAATCAAAAATATCTGAAGATAAATTCGCTTGTATAAATGTTTGTTTTACTTGATCCACAATACCTACAATGGTATAATTATAGGCTTCACTATTCCTTTCATGATTGCCATGTAGCTCTATGGTATCATTTATCGCTAAATGAGTAATATTATTTTTATACCAAAGAACTTCATGGATGTCAGTAGGTAAACGTCCATCTACTAAACAATTTTTCAGTACCTCGTAAGAATCATCCTCTAAACCCATAATTTCTTGTGATTGATATTCAAGAATGCCAGGTCGAAATGTGTAAAATCTAGAACTATAAGCCATAGTATAATTTTTTATTTTAACATCGGGAATTAAATTTGAAGTCAAACTAATAAATTCGTGAGTGATATTGTTATAGAAATTATCATTAACAGTTATAGGATGGTCTTGGAGATATAATGTACTTGCTGACAAAAAACCATCATTGTACCAATTTACATGATCTTCTTGATATGCTTGAAAAGATTGGAATCTGTATGTGTAAACAATCATCACCAATCCAGTTAGAACTAAGAAAATAAGTGTTCCAGAAATAATTGATAATAAAATCCTTTTACGACCCGTTTTAAGAAAAATGCTAAATAAAAGACGTTTAGAGATTTTTCTTTCACTATCCAACTGCTCAGTCAATAGTTATACCTCATTCTCATATTACTGAGAATACAGTCTAATTATATATAAAGTATTCATATATTCTTAAATTAATCTTTTTAGAAGCTAAAAATTTAAAATTAGTAGGTTCTAGAGTTTAATATTAAAATTCTAAACGGTAGAAAGCGACAATGAAATTATTATATGTAATTCTAATAATTTTGGGTAGTGTTCTACTTCTTGTAACTATTTATCTCTCAATTATGATAATTTTTGTAATTCGAAAAGTAAAGCATCCAGCAAAAAATAATCCTAAAGTTTTTGTAAGGAAACAAATGAGAAATGAAAATTTTGATTCATTTAAAAAACGAATTATTTTTATTGGTGATAGCTTGACCAATGGGTTTCTAGGAGTGAATTTCATAAAGTTGGTTTCCTCGCAACTAGGTGAGGATTATTACTATATTAATGCTGGAATAAATGGTCAAGTAGCTTATAACGTGCTTCAACGAATTGATAGTATTATTGCTTGTAAACCAGATTTTATTACCTTACTAATTGGAACCAATGATGCTCATCATGAGATAAATTTGTACAAGTTGAATCCCCAAAGAAATCTCAATTTACCTCAGCATCCTTCCAAGGAATTTTATAAAGAGAATTTAATAAAAATAATTCAGCTTCTAAAAGGAAAGACCAATGCTAAAATTGCCTTATGTTCGCTTCCACCAATAGGAGAGGATTTTGAGTCCAATGCTTTTAAGCAAAGTATTCTTTATTCTAAAATAATAAAAGAATTGGCTGATGAGTTTCATTTAGTTTATTTGCCAATAAATGAGGAAATGATCAAGTACCTAACTAAAAATCATTCAAAACCCAAATATCCTGTTGAGCATAGATTAATTGAAAAACTAGTAATGAAACATTTTCTATTGGGAATTAGTTTTGATAAAATATCAGAGAAAAATGGTTTCAAGTTAGTATCAGATCATCTTCATTTAAACTCTTGTAGTGCTAAAATCATTGCCGATTTTATTGTGAATTTCATTAAAAATAGTTAATCGTTTAGATTGAATAGAATTTGCTTTTTGTGTAACTAATAAAAAAAATAAGAACTATTAGCCTTTACTAAGTAGTTCTTTTGTGTTCATTTCTATGAATATTTATGATAAGTTTATTTCTTTTTTAACCATTCTTCATTGAAATTACCGACCCAGACAAAACCAATTGTGTCAGGTCCTAGATGGGTTCCAATGACAGGTCCTATGTCCCATAGTAAAATTTCCTTAGGAGCATTTGGTAATGATTGCAAATAATCACTTACTTCTTTTGCTTGAGTAATATTATCACAATGCCCAACAATTACCGTTTCAGTTAAATGTTCCTTAGCTATTTCATCAGAAACATGTTTCATATGCTCAACCAATGCTTCCATACTACGAATCTTTCCAGGTGAAACAATCAATCCATCAGAAACACTGATCATAGGTTTCATTTTAAGTAAAGTTCCAATATAGTATTTAGCACTGCTAAGTCGTCCACCTTTGAAAAGATACTTGAGAGTAGGAGCTCCACCAAAAACTTGAGTATGTGGAATAATTCTGCTAACTTCAGTAAGAACTTCTTCTTTTGTGGCACCTTTCTCTATCATTCTAGCAGCAGGAAGAATAATTAGACTCATTGTTATTGAAAGTGTATTGGTATCAATTACTGTAACACGATCATCAAAGAATTGGTTTTTAACCATGGAAGCAACAGAAAAAGTGGCACTAAGTTTGTTACCAATGCAAAAAACTAGTACTTCTTCGTATTTTTCAAGTGCTGCATCAATAGCCACTTTGAAGGCTTTTGGAGCTGGTGCTCCTGTAGTAGGAAATTCTCCTTTCCTAAGACGGTCATAATATTCTTTATTAGTAATATCAACATTTTGTAATTTTATTTCATCGCCAAAAATAATTTTTAATGGAACTGTACTAATATCATATCTCTTTAGAAATTCTGGATCCATGTCACAAGTTGAATCAGCAATAATACCTATCTTTTTTTTATTAACTTTCTCTGACATTATATAACCTACTTGCTTTTTTTAAAATGCTATTTTAATTAGCTTGATAATGATATGTTTCAAATAACTGAGATATTTTTGGTTTAATCAATTAGTAATTGAATAAATAGTAGGAAATACTTACATAAAATAAGTTTTAATTAATATTTTTCTGTTTTTTTACAGTAATAACTTTTGCTAAAAATAGGATAAATAGTATTTATTTAAAAAAAACACTAATTATTGGGTTTAAATTCTAGTTCTAGTATAACCATCTCGATTGCGATATAATTTTAATTCATGTATAATGTTAACTTTTCGCATTATCTCAGAGTAGTTTTGATCAGGTAGCTCTTTCAAACGTTTTATTATTTTAGAAGTTGTTTCAAGTTTAGG
>JAEORJ010000232.1 GCA_016840945.1 Candidatus Gerdarchaeota archaeon | reverse complement strand
AATAAAGTTGATAAACCACTGATGGCTTTACGATCTGGTCCTGGTTTTGAACGTGAAGTAAAAGAGCAAATTGCAAGTAGTCTTCCCTATCGAAGTCGTCAAGAAGAATCTGTCGATCAGCTTTCTTTTGGAGAAGCATTATCTAAATTAAAAGAATTAGGTTATCGTTATGCAAATGCTCACAGAGCATTGCCTGCTATGAATAAAGTACAACAATTGGCTAAAGATGCAGCCATAGCTGTTGGAGAATTTCGATTTGATGATGCAATAGATTCTTTATCCAAGTTGGAATCTATTCTTTCTCAGGGTCCAGAGGTTTGGCAAGTTTTCGCTCAGGAAGGACTGGATCAATGAATAATTGGTTACAGAAAGTATCTCAGACTTATCCTCATATAAATTGGGATTTTGGAAAATTACAAGCCAAGTTAGAGAATTGGGGATATCGGCCTATTAAAGAAGAGCCATATTATATATTAAAAGATTTTGTTTTTAATCCAAAATTAATGTTCATTCCCGCTCAAAATGTCAAATTAGTTGTCGAACATTTAGCGGAGAAACATTTTCCTATTCTAAGAAACAAAATTATAGAATCAGTTAAAGATTTTTGTGATATGGAAACTTATTGGGATATTCAAGAAGCTGGAGATAGCAAAGAACTTATTCAGTTAAACATTGAAACTGATCGAGCTGCCAACAATTTTACTTTGAATGCTGAAATAATAGATAGTGATTTTTCTAGTTCATTTAGATTATTTATATTTAACGAAGTTGTTGGTAAGATAAATGATTTAGTTCAATTAAATGTTAAAGACGAAACTTTTTATGTAAGAGTATATGGATTTAATAAGGCATATGGTGGAGCAGAAGAAGGTGGATGGTGGTACAACTCGTATACTGTTATTGATACTGAACAAGTTTCAGGATTACAAGCTGCTTGTCATCGAAAATCTCAATTAGAAAAACAATATTCTAATTATGCTCATGATACATTTTATGAAGATTTATCATCAGGTACTGGAGGAGTTGTTGATGTTTATGATGAGCAGAGTTCTCAATCTGGTGGTATGGGTGATTTAAATTATAATGGTGATACTGAAGGAATGGATTTTCCTAAGGGTTGGACTCCTTCATCATTTGAGAAATATCGAGTTACGGTTGAATTAAATGACAATCCTATTTTAGAAGATAATGGAAACGCACATTATGAATAATTGGCTACAGAAAATAGCTATGTTATTTGTAGAAGGTCAAGGAGACACAGTCGTAGCCTATAAAGGTGGAATTTTTTTAATTGATAGATTTAATGATGATTTAGATAGTCCTGTTATTCAAAAGATGTCGAATTATTTCGGAGTTGATATTCATTATACCGTGTCGGATGTGCATGATTATTTATCTTATTTAGAAGATTTGCGTCCTGACATATTACAAGGCACGATTAGAGATGATGGTCAAACATTGCTTTTAAGAAGCAAAGATTTTCAGCATAGTACTGGTTCTAAATTACTTAAAAATGTTTTAAATACTTTGGGCATTAAATATGTGGAATATGAGAATGAATATGGTACTTATAATGCTTTTAGTAATTGGCAAATAACTGGTGATTTACCAGAATTTTTATTTCATGGAACTACATCACAATACGCAGGACAGATTGTAAGATTTGGATTAATGCCAGATCAAACTAATTCTAATTATCCTGGTCATGGTCCTCATGAAAGTATTACTCATGAAGAGTATGTTTTTCTTACAGAAGATCTCAATAGTGCATCATATCATGCTATGAATGCTGTGGAAATAAACGGTGGTTTTCCTGTAATCTTTAGATTTAAAATTCCGGATCCAAATTTATTAGTTCAAGATTATGATATTGAGATCATGTCTAACGAATCATCTAATGATGTTTATGTGAATACTTACAAAGCTCCGCGTGATGAGTATCAGCCGAAGATTCAAGAATCTCCATTTGGGTTCTCTAAAAAAGTCGGATTATTTGGTTATCATGGTCGTATTCCATCTAATTTTATTATTGATATATTGATTCAACAAAATGAAAACGATAAACTAGAATCTGATTATTCTGATGAAAGTTGGACAAGTGTTACAGTAGACCAGCTGATACGCGCTGTGGAAGTAGGAGATCCTTTTTATATTCACGATTATAGTGAAGACTATGATGAATATGAAGAAGAGGATGAATTTTAATGAATAATTGGCTACAGAAAATAGCCATGGGATTGTGGGAAGACATTGAAAATGCGAGTCCTATTTCTAATAATGATTTTTTAGAAGATTGGCATCGCAGACAAAATTTTACGCAAAATTATGCTTGGGCTGTTCCAACGCGACAAGCGATAGCTAAATTACAAGAATTTGTTGGAAATGATCAAGTTTTAGAAGTTGGTGCAGGGAAAGGAGCATGGGCCAAATTGATACAAGATGCAGGCATAAATTTAGTTGCTACTGATAGTCATTCTGGTGTTCCATTAGATGCCGCAGAAGATGTTCCTAGTGAGGTTCATCCAGAAAACAAGTATTGGCCTGCTGATGCAATTCCTCCTGAAGTTTCAAGAGAAACGTTTACTAGAATTTATACAATGGATGCAGAAGAAGCTGTTAATAGTTT
>JAEORJ010000231.1 GCA_016840945.1 Candidatus Gerdarchaeota archaeon | reverse complement strand
TTGATGTTGAAATCAAAGCTCGTTTTGAAAATCATGATAAGGTTAGAAAAATATTGTTAGAACGAGGAGCAAGATTTGCAGGTGTAGATACACAAGTAGATGTTTACTTTAAAGTAAATACAGGTCGCCTGAAGCTTAGGAAAGGAACTATTGAAAAAGCTCTAGTTTTTTATTCTCGAGAGAATATCAAAGGGATAAAACCAAGTGAATTTAAATTATATAAATCAGCCAATCCAGATGAGTTGGAATTTATTTTACGCTCAAGTTTAGGAGTATTAGTGGAGGTGGAAAAAACAAGGGAAATGTATTACATTGAAAATATTAAATTCAATATTGATACTGTTAAGGAACTTGGTAAATTTGTTGAAATTGAAGCAATGACAGAAGATCGTAGTGAAATTAGTAATCTTCAACGAAAAGTTGAATCATTTATTGAGTTGTTTGGGATAAATAAAGAGGATTTGCAAAGCCATTCATATAGTGATTTGCTAATGGTTAAAAAATAAACAGTAATCAAGATTTTAAATAAAAAATAAAATATAGCTCTTATCATTATAAGAGCTATTCAACATTTTCAACTTCAGAACTTGATTTATCTATATCAACTGTTTTCAATGGCGCTTGACATATTGGACATGAACCTTTGACTTTAGTCCATTCTAACAGATGTTCTCTATGAGCAATATTTTCACAGCTAGGGCATTGACTTGTCTCAGCACCAAAAGTTATTGGGAGCTTACAAACAGAACAAGTAATTGTCTCAAGTCCACAATTAGGACAAACATCTTTTACATTAGTTCTTTCTTCACCACAATTATAACAGCGAATTTTTCTTGAAGCTAAGCGTTCTTGAACAACCTTTTGATCAATTGGTACTGCTAATTCTCGAGGTACGACTCCTAAGCCTATCAATGCAGTTATTTCTTGAATAATCTTCGATTTCATTTTATCAGGTGCATATTGATAAGCAAATTGTAGATAAGTAAGAGAATTTTGCAAATCATTTACATCTTTATATGCAAGTCCTAACTCTTCTGCAATAATAAACAATGGTATCGACAAACTAATGCCCATTATGGATTTATCTTGTTCTTGCATCCCACTTAAAACATTGAACTCTTTTTGTAATGCACCAGCTTTTTTGTCACCTTTCATTGATTGTTTTATTTCAACAATCTTTTGCAAAGGTTCTAGTAACCAATCTATAGTATCCAACCATTGATGCTCACCTATAACCTCTAATGATTCCTTTGCGCCTTCCCAATTCATCAATGCTTCATGGAATTTTCCATCAGAAGCTTCTTTTTGTCCTTTAAGTAAAAGATCTTTAGCTCGCATATCATGAAATCTTACAGATACCCCTTGTAGATACTCATCACACAATTTTAGGCCATAACCCCAATTCTTAGAATCAATATATTCATTATATAATTCCTTTATGGCATAATTCTCAAGTAATTTGAGATCCAATTCAAGGGTTTCATCTTTTTCAATATGATTCTTAATTTTGGATTTTGTTATAGCTTTGAAGTAAAGTAGTAGTAAAATGAATGATAAGAACGAAACACCTATCACACTGAATAGGATTATTATCAAATCATTTGTTATGAATTGATTTGTAGGACGAATTGTTATTTCTGTATCTATAATATATGAACCAACTGTTGAATTCATATAGACTTCTAAAAATGATACATAACTATTTTTTTGATAATCTATAGTCACAGCAAAGTCGATTTCTTTTGTAAGATCAGGTGCGACCACACCATCCAATGTTTGATTATAAGCATCACTAGCTTCACTTACTTGAACACTCGAAATATTATAATTAATATTGAAATCGAAAATATTACTAAATTTAATTGTGAAATAAGCTTCTTTATTTGGAAATTCTCGTGAAAGTATTGGTTCTGCTGGTAAAATTAAACTTATGTCAAGTTCCTTTGCAATTGTGACAGGTAAAATTATATGTTGTATAATATTGCTTCCACTCGAGACATTGATTAATAAATAATCATCTACTTGATTCTCTTCGATAGCATATACATTTAATTGTAAAGTTATTGGGGGATTATAATTATTAACTAGCTCAGGGTGGGAATCAAATTTTACTGATAAATTATAATCGAGTCTATTAATGGGATTGTCTAGCAAATTATTTGATATCACAAATAAATTGTTCCCTGAGTTTTCTAGTAAAACCTCACCAGTGTTTTTTATTCTGAAAGGTATATGTTGAGTATTGTAAAACTGTATTGTTAGAACGTTAGTGATATCTTTTCCTACCCAAGAACCAATAGCTATTTCAGAATTTTTCATTTCACAACTATATTGGATGTCTTTT
>JAEORJ010000230.1 GCA_016840945.1 Candidatus Gerdarchaeota archaeon | reverse complement strand
TTGTTAATGAATATCCCTCATTGAAACTTGATGATATCAAAATAGCTCTCGCATATGCTGCTTTATTGGCAAGGAATGAGAGTTTGTATTATTAATAGCCCTTTCAAACGAAAACTTCTCTCTTTTGTAACAGCCTATCTTTTTCAAGTAGACATTGTTTCATACAAATGGCATCATTTTCAGCATCCTCATGATCACCATTTTTTGCTTTTTGTAGAAAATTTTCCTCAGAAATTTCATTCCACTCTTGTAGAATATCTTTGATTATCTCTGAATATTGTTGAATAGTATAATCAATCGCTGCTATGATATCTTCTTGTTTTAATGATGGATAATTTTCAAGTAGCTGATTTAACGACCAATTATTTCTTATTAAATCAATTAAAAAATCAACAGTTATTCTCGTTCCTTTAATAACTGCTTTTCCAGCTTGTATTAATGGATTAATAGTAATTCGATCAATTTTTTCACGAGTCATTATTCAACCAACATGTATAATATAATTATCTCAACCATTCAAACCAATAGGTTATCCTAAGTTTTTGCTTGGTATAACCTCCTGGTAATTCCAGTGCTGAAGCAATGAGATTCACATCTATATTTTTCAATTACTCCTATAATTTTTTCTATTTTAATGGTCTAAACTTTCTCACATATTTAACTAGATTATTTTTCTATTTAAATTAAATTTTTATTCTTGATACAATTATCATTTTCACGATCAATTCATTTTATTAAAAACAACAAAGATCTCCTCTACTGAATTTACCATGTTTCTATTTTCAACTCTTTGATTTTTTCAAAGTGTTTTACATTTCTTGTTAGTAAAGAGACATTATTTTTATTGCTACAGCTGCAATTAAGGTATCCTTTAATCCTATCTGAGTGCCTTTTCTTTTCAAATCATTAAATATAAAAGCTGCTTTTTCTGATGCTGTTTTGTCGAATGGTAGTACTTCTAATGAGTCTAGGAATTCTTTAGTTCTAATCGTTCTTTTACTCTGAGGAGCATCTAAAACCAAAATACCTATTAGTATTTCTAAACTGTTTATTGCTGTTGTTACTATTTCTCTCCCTACACTCTCAAATGCTTTAACTTTCTCAATTGCTTGAATATTCCCCCTTAGAAAGTCTATGATAAAGTCACTATCAAAGCATATTATCTAATTGGCTCCCAAACTCATCAAGTGCTTGCTGCAATTTTTTCCATTCCTCGTCAGTAAAATCCCAAATACCCGCAAAATTCAAAAGAGATTTTTCCTTTTTATTTTTTAATAATCTCTTTACTACATCTGCTATAGTTTCATCTTTCTTTTTTACTGATAAAAGTTTATTATACGTTTCTTCATCTAAATCAATTGTTTTTACATTCATTTTTCTCTATTTTATATTCTCTTTTTTATGTTATAAAATCATCGTTTAGCAGCTTACTTAGTTTTACTATTTTTTTTATTTAAGCAATTCTTATAATGATTGTTTTTGACTTTCTGATAAAATTACTAAATTTTTTCTCTTAACCGAAGGTTCGGATACAAGATCCGTTTGAAAGGCAGGTGGTGTAAGCGTCGAGTCTTCGGGCGAGATGTTCAGCCAGCCTGTACTTACCACCTCAGCATGTCATTGCTGAACTGGACTTCTAGACCGTAAAGAAGAAGTGAGGATTGTAGTTTTCTACTGTTTTATTATTTGCCCTTTTATTTTTATTAGTGCTAATTAGATTAGAATTCCGAGCATTATTTTTTCTGTGCTTTTTTAATTGATTTTATTAACTCACTTAAAATTTTCTTATTTGGTTTATAATCCTCTTCTTTGAGTTTTATTTTTAGCAATTCGATAGCTTTATCACCAAAGGGATATAGATATGTGTGATATTCTTGTTCGTTAAATTCATCAACAAAAACAGGTAAACATTTAGGATTATTTGCTTTAGCCATGACTATCGCTATGGGAATTTTATATCCATACCTTTCCATTAACGTAGGTCTTTCTAAAAAGGCAACTACACGTGGGTCAGAATAAAAATGAGATAAACCAATCACGCCCCATGATGTATGATGGCCTTGTAAAAACCATTCTAATCCGTCTTTATCGCCTTGTCTGCAAAGAATTGATGCTATATCACATAGTCTTTCAGAAGAACCCTTTTCTTGTTTAAGTAATTGAAAGGTTTCTTTCAATTTTGTTATAGCATAATCATCTAATTTCATATTTATAAATACAAGTGCTACTTGAGGCCATAACTTACCAAATCCACAATATGTTTTTTCATGATTTATATACAAATTAATCAAATAATCAACAATTCGATGTTGATTATCATAAAAATATAATGAAGCTATATTCCAAGGTCGAAGATTTTTAATATCCCAATTTAGGATTTCTTCTAATATTCTCTCATCTTGAAAGGATGCAGCTAATATTCTAAAAATGAATCGAATTTCCGGAATTCGATGATTTATTGAAAGCCCATAAAAAATCTCTGAGGCTTGAACACCATATTTTTTTAGAATATTCACAACTATTGGAGTAGAAAGTCTCATTTCATTACCAAGGATACCAAACTTTCCACTTATTCCTATAAATTCAGAAAAATTATTCTCAATTATAGAAACTGCTTGATTTATGGTCGTTAAATCTCCAGAACTAGCCAATTTATCTAATGCTTCATATACAGTTAGTGACATAAAATCTACATCATTCGATATTTTAAATTAATTCTAATTTGATTATTTTGCTTTTATTATATTATTTAAATATTATTTATGATATTTGGAATGATCATCATCTGATTTTTTTGAATAGGTTTCCACTAATAATTTTATTTGCTGATTCAGGTATTATCATTGTTGTTATTGGTGTATCTACAAGTGCATATGAAAAACTTAAGGAGAAATTAGTCGATCAAAGATTTAAGAAGTTATACCAATATTATCGAGTTCTCATAATATTGATAAGGAATTACTGGATTTTTTATATTAGAAAAAAAATAGAAATAGAATATTCTATTTCTTAGTTCAGTATCCTAACTTTTTTTCTTTTTTTAGAAATCACTACAACAATTGTTAAACAGATCATTGAGATAGTTAGCACTTGAGCAAAAATCATATCTATTTTTCTTGTAGCTCCTGGATACTTATCTGGATCTGTTGGATCTGTTCCTGCAAAAAATTCCCAACCATCCGAATATGTATCGTTATCTGTATCAAAATCAAATGATTTAGTTCCATAAAATCCTTCTGTTACATCATCTAGAAAATCACTATCGCTATCCATTTGCCCAGTATGAAAAATGGATCCTCCGAAACAATACCATTGTTGTGGACCTGAAATTACAACATCATTTAAGCCAAGGCAATAGAGTTTATAATCAAGTGATCCAAATAGAATTTCTGTAATGTTATCGCCTTCTAAATCAACAAGTATTGCTGAACGAGGATAATTGCCTGCAAGATAAGACCATTCTACTCCACCGGTATGATTAAAACAGTAGACATATTTGTCAAGTGATCCTAGAATAATTTCCAATGTGCTATCATTATCCAGGTCACCAATAGCTGGCGAAGTAAATATCCATCCACCTGTTGTGTAGGACCATTCTAAATCACCAGTATGATCAAAACAATAAAGCTTACCATCATTGGATCCAATCAGTACTTCTAGGGTTCCATCTGCATCGATGTCTGCTATGCCTGGGGAAGAATCAATATAATTATTAGTAGTATAGCTCCATTCCAAACTTCCAGTATGACTAATACAGTATATCTTCTTATCATGGCCTCCTAATAAAATTTCTAATGTATTATCGCCATCAAGATCAGCTACTGCAGGAAAAGAATATACATTATCACCTGTGGTATAGCTCCAAAGAAATCCTCCTGTATTTGATAAACAATAAAGTTTCGCGTTATCTGAACCTACAAGTATCTCCAATAAACCATCATTGTTTAGATCAGCTACTGAAGGAGTTGACTCTAATGGTCCACCAGTTGTATAGCTCCATTCAATTTCCCCTAAATGATTCAAACAATAGAGTTTGTTGTCATGTGATCCCACCAAAATCTCTAAAGTACTATCACCATCAAGATTTGTTACAGCTGGTGACTCTCTAAAATCTAATCCTGCAGTGAAACTCCACTCAAGTTCACCTAAATAGTTTAAACAGTAAAGATTATGATCCCAAGAACCAACTAATATTTCCAGTTTCTCATCTGAATTTAAATCGGCAATTACAGGTGAGGAATAAACAATTCCCCCAGTAGTATAGCTCCACTCTAATGATCCAATGTGATTTATGCAATAAATTTTGTAATTTTCTGAACCGACTACCACTTCTAAAGTACCATCTCCATCAAGATCAGCTGCAACTGGGGTGGAACCTATATTCCCTCCTGTTGTGTAGCTCCATTTTTTATAAGCACTCATTGCTTGAGGTGATAATTCGATACAATTATCTGTTTCTTTTATTTTCATTTCAATTTTCATTGGTTTGATGATACTAATTGTTATTGTAATTAAAATTAGTGCCAAACATTTAGTTGCTTTTCTCAGTTAGCACCCTCCCTGAAAGTACTTTATATTTACTCCGAAAGTTAATTTACTTTTTGGTGAAAAAAATCCAAATTTACATTCTAAACGTTTCCTTCCGAACTGTAAGACCTTCAAGAAGAAGTGTGTGACATAATCATCAATCAGTTTTATTGTTTGTAATTTATTTTTCAATCTCTTCCATTTTCAAATGAGTTAATATATTCCTGATATGTTTATTCACATCAGTTTCAAAGAATTTTGTAATTGTGATTTTTCCAGCTATTTTTCCCCATCGTCTCATTATTTTAAAAAAATCTCTTTTGAAAGATTCGCTATAGAATGAATAGTAGAGAATTAGTTTAAGATTAGAGGAGATATTCTTATAGTCCTCTACCACTTGAAGTGTTTCCCAAATTAAATCTTGTATGGTAAGTATCTCTTGTACTGCTGGTTTATCTAGTAGTTGACTTAGGGTTCTACAACCGTTATATTGTAATACCATTTGGGGATCTATTTCACCATTTACTATTTTTTTTCCAAGCCATTGTAGATATTTGTTTGAGAAATTATAAACACTCCTTAACTTGCTACCCATATTAGAAATATTTT
>JAEORJ010000229.1 GCA_016840945.1 Candidatus Gerdarchaeota archaeon | reverse complement strand
GGTCACCCTTTACTGTTTTATACGATGGGGTTGCTGTAAGTCGAATACATGCAGTTGCGGTAGGTGATCCTGATGATGACTCTATAAATGAAATTTTACTATTAGGTCAAATTGACTCTGATAATGATATTTCAACTACAAGTCTTTATATTTATTATCGATCAATAGCAAAGGTTTCTGATGACTTGAACGATAATTTACCAGCAACTTCATCACCATTAACAGAAGATAGGTTTGGTCATACTATTGTTGTTGCTGATGTTGATAATGACGCAGAAACTGAAACTATCATTGTAGGTAAGGATTATTTAAAGATCTTTGGCAAAGATACCTATACAAATCCTGCACCACCACTAACTATTGATCTTAATGATGGTTCATCACAACCAGCAATGGGCGGTGGAGCAACAGTAGCTGATATAGATTCAGATGGATTTAATGAATTAATTTTCGGTGCAGCTAATGGAACGATTTTTATTGTAAATATCACAGATTCTGGTAGCAACACTTTGAGTTATCAAATCGAATGGTCAGGAGATATAGGTTCAAGTCCTGGTAAAAGAAATTCCATTTTAGTATACGATATAGATCAAGATACAGAAAATGAAATCATTCTAGGTGATAATTTTGGTCAATTAATGGTAATTGGTAAAAGTAATCCCCCTGAAATATCAATTACTTCACCTACAACCGGTTCCACATTCTCTTCTGTTTCTGTTTATGTTGAATGGGAAGCTAGTGATGATTTAGCTATTCATCATTTTGATATCAATATAGAAGGGTCTTTTATCGGAAGGATTCCAGGCAATCAAATAGGTTATTATGTTCCTCTTTTCTTTACTTCAAATCTTATAGAAATTATCGCTTTTGATGTTAATGGTAAAAATAGTTCAGATTCCATTCGTGTTGGTTTTACAGCATTTGCTCCTGAAATACATATCTTAAGTCCTGATAATAATTATTTAACAAGTAGTAGTTCTGTTCTTGTGGAATTTAATAACTTCGATCCAAATGATGATTTTGATCATTATATTATTTGGGTCAATGAAAATTGGGTTCAAAATCAAACAAATGAAGATTATATATTGAGTTTACCTTCAGATGGACTCTATAATTTAACTATAATTGGAATCGATGATGAAAAAAATACTGGTAAAAGTACCATTTTTATCACTCGAGATAGTACTGGTCCAACTATCAATATTAACTCTCCAATAACAAATTCCTATACCAAATCATCAGAAATAGCACTACATTGGACAGCAAGTGATACATTAAGTGGAATCAACTTTTTTACTATCTTCAAAGATGATATTTATCAGGCAACAACAACTGAATATTCAAAAATAATTAATCTAGAATTTGATAAAAAATACAAGATAGAAGTTTTTGCTTATGATTTGATTGGAAATGTAGAATCTAATTTCATTTATATTAATAGAGATACAATTAAACCAAACATTGAAATTATCTCTCCAGCAACAGATTCCGTAACAACAAGTACTACTCTGAATCTATTATGGGATGTAAATGATAATATTGGCGGATCTGGTATCCATCATTCAGAAATTCTAGTTGACCAATTAACTAGGTATTCAGGAACAGATGAATCAGCTTCCATTATTTTAGAAGAAGATGGTTTGAAGGATATACTCATAACGACCTATGACAAAGCTAGCAATAGTGAAACAGCCTTTCTTTCAGTAATTTTAGATCAAAATGCTCCTTATGTTAATTTTATTAATCCTTCTAGTGAATTTACTACTGGATTACCTTTTGTAGTTCTAAATTGGGAAAGTAAAGACAATGGGACAGGAATCTCTCAGTATGAATTATTTATTAATGGTGTATCTGTAGAAACAATTACTGATGCTATGATAACAAGTTGGTTATTACCAATCCCTATAGATCAAACTTCAACTATAAAAATAAAGGCAAGTGATTTTGTTGGAAGGATTTCTGAAGATACAATAATTGTTCATCAAATATCTACAGAACCAACAATTTCAATCACAAATCCACTTCAATTTATTTCTTATTATTCAGTAAATCAAATCTATCTTGAATGGGAAATAGCTAATATAGCTGACCTAACAGGATTTGAAATTTACATAAATAGTACATTAAATGATACTATTCTTAACATAAATGCTAGAAGCTATCTATTAAATCTAAGTATACCTATAGATCAATTTCCTTTACTCAATATCTCAGTTGTAGCAATCACTACAAATCCAGATATCACTTATTTGAGTTATAAATGGATAGTAATAGATCAAATAGCTCCAATAGTATCAATTATCAATCCAATTAATAATTCAATTATCCTTGTACAAGGTGCTTATATTCAATGGTTTGGTAGTGACACTGGCACAGGGATATATTATTATAAAATGCAAGTGAATGCTGAATCTGAATTTATTTGTTACTGTGGCAGAATCTTTCATTATTTAACATTCAATGAAGGAGATGGATTTTACCAAATAACCATTGAAGCATATGATTTAGCTGGTAATAAAGGAACTAATACAATCATTCTAATTGTTTATGTTTTACAACCTGATTTTACCACCAATTTAACTGAGACTTATTATACCAAAACAGGTGAATTTCAATTTACTTTCTCAATAACCAATCCAAGAACTGGTGTTAAAAGTTATAAAATACATATGGATGATGAGGAGGTATTTTATGGTTATTCTTATCCTGATTTGATAAACGAATCATTCTCGCAATTAGTTAATATTACTGAAAGCAATTATTTAACTCTATTAGGAAATCATCTACTAACAATAAGTGTGATCGATGCTTATAATAGAGAGTCAATGATAGAATACATCATTATTGTTGATAATATAGCGCCAGATATACTCAATTCATTTGTTATAGATAATCAAATAACGACATCAACAAGTATAAAATTTGAGTTAAATACAAATGACCTTAGCTTAAATAATCACACTATATCAGTAACAATTACTGATAATGAAGTGATTGCAGCTGTTTTCTTAACGATTACAGGTAATGATTATAGCCATACATATGAGATGAAAAGAAATTTTGCTGTAAGATCACAAACCTCAACATATACTTTAACCTTAAATATTAGCGATTTAACACTTGGTGATTACCTAATTACCATACAAGCAATTGATTTAGCAGGTAATGTTAATACAATTGAACTTTCACTTGAAATAGTACTTTATAGAAACGTTCCCTGGATTTTACAAGGATTAAATATTCTTTATGTTTCTGTAGGGGCAATTTTATTCTTATTAATTATCACCTTTGCCGCAGTAGCTTTAAGAAAACCATTACAAAACAGGAATTGGGAAGAGGATCTCATTGCAGTATTTTATATTAGAGTTACAGGATTAACTTGTGTTTATGTACCATATTCAAACCAAGAACTTCAAGATGACCAATTAACTGGTGGAGCAATGATGGCTATACAAAGTTTATTGGATGAAATTGGTGGTAAGAAAAGAAAGCAAGGTGTAACCTCTTTAGAAATCGGTAAAAAGAGTTTATTACTCTTTGAAGGCAATTACGGTTTTGGTGCATTATTAGTGAATAATGTTAAACCTAAACACAAAGAACAATTAGAAGATTTTAGCAAGAGATTTGAAAGAGTGTACAATAAACCATTACAAGAAGCTTTTCATGTAGATTCTAAAACATTTCAGGGTTCAGAGCGTTTAGTCCAAGAATATTTCGGTCATGTTAAAAGCAATGGATTTTCTTTACCAGAAGAAGGTCTAGCTACTAAATTAAAAAATAACAAAGAAATTTATGCAAAATCACTTGAAAGGAAGAAAGAAACAAATGAGGAATTATTGGCACTACTTGAAGAGAAAACACCCTTGGAACTACTAATGGATGTCCTCTCCAAAGAAGCAAAAAATCAATTAAAAAGAGTAATTGAAACAACACCAAATGTGATTATTTCCATTGTAGAAAATAAAATTACTGAAGCAGAAAAGATGGCAATAAATATTACTGAAAGTTTAGAGATTCTATTAAAAATCGAACGAAGTAATAAAGATCTTAATTATTTCATACAAAATATGCTAGGATTAATGAAAGAAATCTATGATGCTATAGAATTTAATAAACAAAATAACCATACAGCTAGTCAGATAGCAATTCAAAAGGCAACAAAGATGTGGTTTGAAGAGATTGCTGAAAAATGGGTTAATATAAAATAAGTAAATTTTATAAAAAAAGAATAAGAGCTTTTAGCTCTTAATATTCTTGATTATCATCTCTATCTGTGCTATTATTTTGATCATAGGATTGATCAGTTGATTGATTTTGATAATACTCGTCTGCATAATCTTGTGTAGAAGTTTCTTGTTCAGGAACATCAATGTAAGTGGTTTCTTGTCTTGTAGATTCAAATTGTTCAGGTTCTTGATAAAGTTGCTGTGATTGTTCAAAATAATGTTCAATACTTGGTTGTTGATGAATCTCTTTTCTGACTCCAAAAATGCCTTCAACCATTAGACCTACAGCATTAAAGTCATTTAAGTCTATCAATTCACCAGCTAATTCTCGTTTATATGTAAGCTCGAATTCCATTAAGAATTTGCTAAGTAATTCTTTAAGAACTGGTTTAACTTGATTAACAAGTAAAATAGCGTTGCCAAAATAACCCATACTTATGATTAATTGTTTATCACCATATTCTAAAGTGTGGGTTTTCATTTCTAGATTAGTTTCACCAGTAATCTCACCAAGTATGCTAACGATGCCTGTCATAGCTCCACCAAATAGTTGTTCATCTTCAAATAGGTCTTGAGAGTAAGGAATAAAAGCTAAAGTTAAACCAGTTTTTGTTACATAAGCAACTGCTTCAAGTGCATTATACCATCCTTTATTGATTCTGCGTTTTTTAGTAACCGCTGAAAGAATTACTGATAGGATAATAATGAGAAGTATTCCTGAACCAGCTGGAATCACTATCGTATAGAGGTTATCCAAAAACCAGTTTGAAGTACCTGGTACTCCATCATCTATTTGAATTTCTAGATTAAATATGGTTTCAATTTCATTACCAGCATTGTCTTGGACAATGAATTTTAACGAATAATTTCCTTTGGTATAGCTATCAAAATTAATAGTAGTATGATAAACATAAATATCACCAACAGATTGTTCGGGATCAAATGTCATTTGAAAGATCTCATTAAATCCATTTCCATAAATATTAATACTAACAGAATGAATACCATAAGTATCTCGAGCGGAAATTGTAAACGTATGATTATTTTCTCCTGGATCATTTATTTGAATGGTGTTAGATATCGGGCTTAGAATAGACAAGTCTATTATAGTGTTACCATATATTGATGGGGGAGTTTGGTCTATTATTATTGTTAAAATTAAATCTCGTCCACGATCAACTTTGTCATAAACTGTTATAGTAATATTATGAATATCACCTAATCCTATGAAGACTTCTTCATCAACGACAATTTCTAATGAATAAGGATCAACTTGATAATCTGTACCATAATCAATAGAAAATACATCAACAGATGAATCAGCTACCACTTGTATTTCTGAAACACCCATACGTGGATCAAAGATATTAAGATTCATATCAAAATTAGGTTCGTTGGTGATATATGTGGTGGGTATATCGACATTGAATTCAGGTGCTTGTGGATAAATTTCAATATTAACACTTTTTGAGATGTTATTCCCAGCAGCATCAAATGCTTGAATGAGTAATGTATGCCAACCATCTTCATAATCTGAAACATCTAAATATTGATTTGTAATGCCACTACCATAAACTCCTACTAATTCACCATCAATAAGAATATTGTAGTGATCTATACCTGAACCTGCATCATAACTTGACCAAGCAACATAAAGTGATTCCTCTAAAATTATATCTAAATTCAAAGGATCTAAAATTGCTAATGAAGGAGCCACTTGGTCTAGAGTCACCCAACGGGTATCAATAAAGGGATATATTCCACTAATCAAAACTGAAATAGTGATATTAAACAATGGATATTCTGATGGTGAAAAAGGACCGAAATCATCTAATAAATCAATAATAGTGTTGAAAGTTGAGGAATTATAAGGATATAATGTATCATTAATGTAAACATGAAATTCATCGGCAATTAAATTGAAAGCATACCATGATAGATTAAGTATAGTTGAATGAATATAGCTTTCATAATCATAAGGATTTACAATGAAGAAAGTTGGTGCAAAAACATTTTGAGTTATATTTATTGATTCTTCTGTAAAACGATCCATATAATCAAGAGCGCGAATAGTAATTTCATAAGAAGTGTTTTCTGATAATGGTAATTCATAGTAAAAAGTGGATGCATCTAAAGTATCAACGATAGAACCATTTACATAAACAATTTGTTCTTGTATTCCAGTTCCTAAATCATAAGCATCCCAAGTGATTATAACTGAATCACCACTTGTAACATAATTGTTGTAAGGAGATAATATATTAACAATCGGATTTTCAGTATCAATTGCTATTGTATAATAATCAAAAGCTTGATTTCCTGCTTTATCCCAAACTCTGATAACTACATCTTTAAAACCATCCGCACCAAAATCTATAGTATCGTTTAGGATATCACTAGCATAAGAAGAATAAAATTCGTCATTAATTCTAATTTCAAAGTGATCTAATCCACTTCCTCCAGTGTTATCATGGGCTGTCCAACTAATAAATTGTGTTGGATTGTCTGTATAGTACCATCCATCTTGAATTGGTAAAGATAATGCTGTTAAATCAATAAATGGATTAATAGTATCTCTTGTAATGGATATTACATCCTCTTGTTGATTCCCTACTTCATCAAAAGCTATAACCTTTAAGGTATATTTTTTATCAGATGGTAAACTCACATAGAAGTATCTTAAAGTAGTATTACCTTGATAAATACCATCACGGTAAATTTCAAAATAATCGATACCAGTAAGAGCATCAGAAGCAGTCCAGGTGAGAGTTATGGTACTAACCTTTACTGCTGAACCATCAGTTGGTGAGGTAATATCTACTAATGGTTTTGTAGCATCCCTAATAATCCAGATAGTATCTTTTCCTATATTATAGGATGGATCACGAGC
>JAEORJ010000228.1 GCA_016840945.1 Candidatus Gerdarchaeota archaeon | reverse complement strand
CTATTATCGAAGGTATTATGAACGCTGCTTTATTTGTTGGAGTAATATTATTGTTATCAGTTCCTTGGGGATTCATTTCACCTTATCAATATGTTAGACATATGCTTTTTCCAGGAAGACCAATTGAAATTCGATTTACACCTATAACCCCTGCACATAATGATTGTGTATCTTTTGCTATATCACTGCAACAACTTGGATTAGAGGGGCTATTACTAGCTTTTACCTCCTTTGGTAATTATTCAATGTTCTTTATGATTCTTAGCGCATCACTAATCTCTGTTCCAATGTTCATTCGTTCTTATAAAGGAAAAATGGATGGAATAGAGTTTTTTGAATGGATAGCACCTTATACCATCTTTACCCATATTTTTATGCCCAGAGGGGTCTACAAATTCTATACTGCTTATTATGTACCAATGATTATTGTGGCATTAATTGGTTCTATAACGCACTTTACTCAAGATAACAAGACCCTGCCAATAAGTATGACTGTATCAACAACTCTTGTGCTTGGATTTAATGTTGGATTATTTATTATTGGTCGTTGGTCTGTTCCGGTTTATCTCTTTTGGATCGCTATTTCTATAGGCTTGATAGGAATAATACGAGGTTATGCTAGAGGGCAAGCTAATAAAAAGAAGCTGAATCCTTTATGGAAAAGTCATTTAGAATATAATATTGGCTAATTAGATTTTCCGAAGAATTAATTATGGAAAATTAAGCTGTTATTAATGAAACAAATAGCATTGTTAAGAGGAGTATTAATGGATTCAACAGAGAATAATTATCTACTTGCAGTTTATGGCACCCTCAAGGAAAATTTTCCCAATTATTTCTATTACTTGAATCCAAAAGAACCAATATTTCGTGGCAGTGTTTCCATACCTTACCAAATGTATTCTAAAGGAGGATTTCCTCTTCTTTTCCCAGCTGATGAAAAACATCCCATCTATATTGAGGTTTTTGAGGTTGATGATAAAACACTACACAAAATTGATCAATTAGAAGGGGTTCCAACATTCTATTCGCGAATTTCTATTTTCATTGATGAAATTGAAAAAGAAGTATTCATTTATGTAATTGTAAATCGTGAGCCTTATGGTGAGATAATACAAAACGGTTTTTTTGAATAGGTTTCTTAACATGCTCTTTTTGCCCAAGCTATTGTTGCAGGTAAACCATTTGCTTTTTCATACTCGAGAAATCTCTGAAATCCCTTCCCATAAATATCATCTCTCGAGAGAATTAGTTCAGCTTGTCCATGATAACCATATCTCTTAAGAACCTTATATGAAACCCATTCACAAAAACCTTCTCTTAGATACAATGGTTGGTCATTAATAATGACATTTTTTGATTGCCAAGCATGAGCTAATTCATGACATAAAGTTCCTAAAGCCATTTGTAATGGTAAATGAGTTTGTAGAAAAATATTAATCATACTTTCTTTTCGAACAAAAAGTCCAAGGTTTTTTCCAGCTGAGATTTCAGCACCTGATTCTTCAATTCGCTTATCAAGTAATTTTTTGGATATTAGTCTATAATTAATATCAACAGGTATTTCTATTCCAAGCTCTTTTAATCCTTTGGTTGCTGATTTTATTAAATCATTTAATTGATCATCGGAGGATATAGCACTCCTTTCACATTCAAGACACACTTTGCGTCCATCGGATATCTCAACATACTGTAATCCAACGGGTCTACCGCAGGAATCACAATGTGGCGCTAAATGCTCACAGTGATTGCAGAAAATTCCTTCATGACTTTTGTATGAATAATAACGACCAACTATAGGAAGACCACAGGCAGAACAGCGCTTAGCATTTTCCTGGCATGAATAACATATTTTCTTATCATAAATGGTAAATAAGAATTGACTTGGCATTCCACACATATCACATCGATCATAAATCTTGTAACAATAATTGCATACTTTTTCTTTGTCAATTGTCCAATAGGTTTCTGCTATTGGATTGTTACAAACCGAACATCGAGGAGCATATGTTAAGCAATAACGGCAAAGGATTTTCCCTCGTATTTTAGTATATTTTACTACTGGTTTCCCACAACGCTCACATTTTAGATATTTACTCATGCAACTGTCACATGCAATAGTTTTGTCAACAAATCGACTATAGCTACCAATGATTGCCTTCTCACAAATATCGCATTTTGGTGCTCGTTTATAACAAACAGAGCACATATTTTCTATTGTATCATCCTCCCCACCAGCTATTGGTTTCTTACAGCTAATACATTTTGGCAAATATTTGTAACATTCATTACAAAATATAGAGCCATCTGAAAAATGAATATATTTGCCTTTGATGATTTCCTTGCATGCATCACATTTTACTTTTATTACTCCAACAGAAACCATCTATTTGTTGACCTCATAAATAAACAGCTGTAAGGATATTTATATAATAATATGAGCAATGAAATGAAAAAAACTTTCGATAGGAACAAAAAAGAAATTAGAGCTTACATTTTTCTTAAGAGAAGAATGAGCTCTTTTATGTATTGATTTATTATATTGGATTCGGTTTCAAATCTAATTGGTATTTCATTTTCGAATTTCTTGATTGCTCGTGGTACCAAAGTCCGCGGAACAGTAAATGAACCTAAAAGAAGCAGCAGAGCAGCAGCAATTAATATTATATATTTTGTCCAACCTTCAATAAAAATTACTGCCAGTACAGAGCCTGCAATAACAATTGCTGAAATCGCTATTGCTATACCGATGTACATTCTCATGAGGTTTTGTCGTTTTCGTTTGATCTTTAGAAAGGCATTTCTAGCACCAGATTCTCGCCAAGAAAGATCAACATCGGGTAAAACTAATCCGATAGCAGCAATGTGAGCATCGCTATTGTTAAAAGCTGATGTTAATGCTTCTCTATTATCGGAATCAGGGGAGATGTTTTTTCTGGATATAACTATGGATAGCTCATCAATTATTGTATTGAGATTATCCTTAGTACCAGATGAAACCTTCTTTCTTCGCTTTGATTTTGAAGCCATTGTCATCATCCTAATTCAATGGATCAATCTTACTCTCTCGAGACTCTTTCAAATATTATCAGGATTGCTCCAATGATAATAACTAAACCTCCAATGTTTCCAATGATTATACCAAGTATTATGAATATTATTGCTAGAACAATGAAAGTTACACTATACACAAATCGCAAATCAATAATCATCCATAGAACTAAAGCTGCAACAACAATAGCGATGATTGCCCCTAGATAATCAACATCTAGCATTCCAAAAGTGAATGATTGCCAAACATCTTCAGTTGCATAAATCAAACTTAGAACAGCAGCCACAATAGCTAAAATAGCACCTAGAATGATTAGAATTCTTCCAGCTTGATACCATGGCCCAAGTTTTTTCTTTCGCCGATATTTCTTTTCCTTTTTTTGTGGGGTCATTTTAATTACCTGTTTTTTAATTAAGGAATAATATTTGCTACAAAAGCATAGCAATAATTAATACTTAATTTTATCGTTCATGAAAAAAGAAGTTTGTGTTAAAAAATATCATTTGGAGATTATTTTTTAGCATCACGTATTCCACTAATAAATGTTCCAAAAAACGCTCCTATAGCGAAAGTAACACAAATTGAAAAAACAAGAATTATGCCACAAGTGATCAAAAGACTAATAATGCCAACTATTGCTCCAACAGCATTATCAGGGGATGCCAGCTGGGTTATACTAAGTATAACAAAGAAAAAGCCAACATAAAATACTGCACTTAATGATGAATATTTTAATGAAACCAATAAGCTATAAGTTTTGTTTTTGACAGCACATAAATAACCTGCAGGTATACCATATAAGGGTATTAGAAAATTAAATGCCCATGAGTTATTGAATACTGTACTAGCAAATACTACTGTTAAAATAGAAGCAATAGCTACTGCTATTCCAGCAAATATTATAGTCCACCATGGATAAGGCACCTTTTTGTTCCTTCCATGAGCATATTCTTTGAAAGCATAACTTTCTCTTAAGTCTGTTTCGCCACTCAATGATTTAACCCTAAATATCTATTTTTTTACTCCTTATTATAAGAACAGATAATTCTCATATTTTTTTCTAAGATTTTCAATTATGATAAACTTAGCTTCTAAAATCGGGTAGTTAATAAGTATCCAAAGGAAATTATAAACATATATAAACGAAAAGAGTCATTTTAATGTAAAAAATGGTTTTTAGTAATAAAAAGCAGTTATTTTCCGAAAAAAAGCGGAATAGTGGCAATAAAAATGAAAAAAATATGCGGAAAAATTTACTAGATGCTCGAACTTTTTTACTAGATACTAGGTAAGAATTCTTCAGAGTTCTTTTATATTAAAAAGCATGACTTCTTTTCTTGGAGATGACTATTAAATATGCTGACTGTCGCAGAACAATTACCCCCTTCCGCAAGAGCTATTTATACGCTCTTATCAGAGCAGGGTCCTTTGACCTCAAAGGATTTAATTCAAAAATGTGATCTAGCACCAAGAACTGTTAGATATGCATTGAAACGTTTAACGAAAGAGGGCCTAGTTAAAAAAGCACCTTATCTTCTTGATATGCGTTCATCAAAATATTTTGTTGAAACAGGTTAGTTTGTTCAACTTGCTAATTAGTTACTATTCAAGAAGGTAATTTAAAACAACCCCTCGCATGGAAACTTGCGAGGCATCATCCTTTTTTTTATTTCTTATTTCTAATGATTTATTTTTAATTTTGAGAATATTTTTAGGGATTAATTGGAATAAAAAACAATAATCTAATAAAGGAAAAATTCTTACTCAAGAGTACAATATTTCTAATTAGCTCGCTATTAGGATGATTAACTAATGAAACTCTTTAGCACTTCTGGTATTCGAAAAAAAGTCTCAGAAATACCACCTAAATTTGTAACTAATATTGGATTAGCAATTAGTAAAGCTATTTGTAATAATTCAGGATCAATTATTGTTGCCCGTGATGCCCGTTCAAGTGGATCAATGTTAGAACACGCTATTTGTTCAGGAATAATTGCAGGAGGTTGTAATGTAGAACGAAAAGGCATACTCCCAACACCAGCTCTTGCTTATCATACCCATAAAACAAAAGCTTGTGCAGGTGTTATGTTAACAGCTTCGCATAATCCTCCTGAATATAATGGTATCAAAGTATTTGATCAAACTAGTATGGGATTATCACCCAAAGATGAAGAGAAAATCGAGAAAGCTTATTTTGATAGTGATTTACCTATTGTTTCATGGGACAAATTCGGTGCAGATGTTGAAGAATTGGGATCAAATCTATATGAGAATATGTTACTTGATGCCGCAGCCAATATTAATTTTGAGAAATTTAATCTTGTAATCGCTGATCCTGGTGGAGGAGCTGGTTGTGAGATTATAAATAAAATTTACAATGAACTTGGCATGAATATTTTATCAATTAATAGTATCTATGACCCATATTTTAGAAACAGATTATCCGAACCTGAGGAAAAAAATCTCACTGATCTAATAGAACATGTAAAAAAGAATTGTAGTAAACATGGAGATACTGGATTAGGGTTAGCTTATGATGGCGATGCTGATAGATGTGTAGCTATTGATGAGAAAGGACGATTTGTTCCACTTGATGTTTTAATAGCACTTTATTCGAAATATATAGTTGAACAAAACAATGGAAACGGATTGGTTGTACCTCATGTAGATGCCTCTATGTTAATAGATAAATTGGTAACAAATGTCGGAGGAAAAGTTGATAGAACAAAAGTTGGTGATGTTGCTATAGGAAATATGGTTTCAGATAAAAAAGCGATTTTTGGTGGGGAACCGTGTGGCGCATGGATACATCCAAAGCATCATCTATGTCCCGATGGACCGCTGACAGGATTAAAAATATTAGAATGGATTGCTGAAAGAGGACCTTTGTATAAATTGGTTGATTCTGTAGAAGATTACCCAGTAAATAGAGCGAAAATTCCATGCAAAAATAATTTTAAGCAAGCAGTTTTAGCTAAAGTAGATGATGATCTATCTTCAAGGGATAATTACAAAAGCATCAATAAAATGGACGGCATTCGAATCAGTTTTGAAGATGACAGTTGGGTATTAATAAGACCAAGTGGTACAGAACCATATTTCAGAGTCACATCACAAGCAATGACTGAAAAAGAATCTAAAGAACGGTTAGATTATTATTCCAAAATAGTTAAACAAGAAATATCAAAAGCTGAAAAAGCATAAGGTTTTGATAGATATGCCAAAAGAAAAGTTGAATATAATAGTATTTGTTTCTCAAGATTATTTGCCACAACTTGAACCATTAATTGAAAATAGGCCAACAGCATTATTTCAAGTTGCTGGAAAAAAGATTATTGAATGGTTTTATGATATTGGCAAACAATTTGATGTTAAAGAGATAATATTACTTGCAAACAAGGATATCAGACAACTTTTGTATAAGCAGTTAGGTGATTATCAAGAAGTTAGTGCCCCACCAGATGAAATAGGACCATTCATAATAAAAATCTATGATGAAAAGAAAGGCATATCAAAAGAATTAGCCAAAGAATTGATAGCTCATCACATTATCGAAGAATCCATTTGGATAGATGGAAACTGTGTATTTAGTAAAAGCTTTTTTGAAAACTTTGTAGCTAAAGGTAAAGCTGCTGGCAAACTAACACTAGTTTCTGAAAATAACCATGAGGAATCATTAGGTATAGGGTATTTTAAAGCTCAATTTTTAGAAACTGTTCTAGAAGGAAGTAAATCAGTAAATGATCTCTATACAAAAGTACGAAAAAATACTGCCAGTGCATTTAATACTTTAGAATACAAGAAAAACGAAATGGAATTTTGGCGAATTGATTATCTTTGGAATTTACTTGATGCAAATCAAATATTGATCAACGATATACCTGATGAAAAGAAAGGCACAATTGAAGAAGGAGTAACTATCATTGGTAAGGTTGCTATTGGTTATGGGGCTAGAATACGAGCTGGTAGTTACTTAGAAGGCCCATTAGCAATTGGTGAGAAATGTGATATTGGCCCTAATTGTTATCTGAGAAAAGGTGTAGCCTTAGCAAAAGAAGTTCGTATTGGTAATGCTTGTGAATTAAAAAACACTATAATTTATGAAGGAAGCCATGTAGCACATTTATCTTATGTTGGAGACTCAATAATTGGTGCACATTGTAATTTTGGAGCTGGCACAATAACTGGCAATTTACGATTGGATGATAGCAACATCAAAGTGCAAACCACTGATGAAGTGATCTCTTCTGAAAGAAGAAAATTAGGGGTAATAATGGGTGATAACGTAAAAACAGCTATTAACACTTACTTTATGCCAGGAGTTGTCGTTGGCAACAATTCAGCTATTGGGACGGGTGTTATTGTTTCTAGAAATGTTCCTTCTGAGAAGTTCGTTTATATTGAACAAGACGTGAAAACTAGAGATTGGAAAATTAAGCCAAAAAAGAAATGAAAGGTCAGTGAGAACTGCATGAGTAAATTTATTGAAACAACAATTGAAGAAATGAACGCAGTAAAAAAAGACCTTTCTCAAATGAAACTAAAAATTGCTTTTTGTTATCCTAATACTTACCAAGCAGGAATGGCTTCATTAGGTTTGCAATTAATCTATAGATTATGGAATTTATATGAAGGAGTGGCTTGTGAGCGATCGTTTTTACCAATTAAGGATTTTGTTGAACCTTACACTCTTGAATCTGATAGACCTTTAAGGGAAATGGATGTTCTGGCATTTACAATGCAATATGAGGATGATTATAGCAACATACTATCAATCTTAAAACGAGCTAATATTCCCTTAGAATCAAAAAAAAGGGATGATAGATACCCTTTGGTAATTGCAGGTGGACCATCAGCTCAGTCAAATCCTGTACCTATGGCACCATTCATTGATGCTTTTATGATTGGTGATCTTGAACCAGTATCAGATAAATTCATAATCGAAGGATTACTTGGTGGTAAAACAAAGAACGAACGTTTAGCAATTTTAGATGGGTTTCCTTGGATATGGGTTCCAAATTTAAATTATGATAAGACTGTTAGAGTTGCCCCTAAAGGTAATCTTGATGATTACTTTTATCCTATAATACAAATTATCCCACAATTAGATTATGATGATCCTTGGCAAGGAGCCTTTGGCAAAAGTTTTCTATTGGAAATTGTCAGAGGATGTAATCGAGGATGCTCTTTTTGTTTAACTGGGAAAATAAACAGACCAAAAAGAGATAGATCTTTATCCAAATTACTCGAGATTTATCGAGAAGGAATAAAAGAATGTCAAGTTAATAAAATAACTACAATTGGTTCAGGTATTTCTGACTATAAGGGATTAGTTAATTTATGCCAAAATTTTTTGGATGATAATTTAATTTTTTCTTTGCCTTCTATAAGAGCAGATAAAATTTCTGAAGAATTAGTTGAAGTATTAGTGAAAACAAATCAAAATACTATTACCACAGCACCTGAAGCTGGTACGGAGAGATTACGAAAAGAGATTTGCAAAGGAGTGACTGATGATGAAATTTATATGGCTACTCAGACTGCTTCAGAAGGGGGGTTATCTCGAGTAAAAGCTTATTTCATACTAGGTTTACCTGGAGAGGAATTGTCTGATATTAAGGGAATAGCAGATTTAGCTAGTGGCATGGTTAAAACTGGAAAAAATATTAGGAAATTTAGAATTTCAAGTGGTTTTTTTGTCCCTAAACCAAGGACCATGAATCAAGATGAATCAATATTACCAATGAATGAATTACAAGCTAGAAGTAAATTGTTGAAAAAATTAACAGCTAAAATACCACGTTTAGAATGTGAGATTTATAACCCAAAATGGACAAGAATTCAAGCAATTTTATCAATAAGTGGTTCAGAAATCTCAAATGCTTTGAAAATGGCAACAGAATTTGGTGCAGGCTTGGGAGCTTGGAGAAGAGCATTAACTGATAATAATCTTGATATTGATTCAATAGTTGAGAAAAGGGTAATTCAAGATGAGCACCCTTGGGATTTCATAAAACTCTAAAGAAATTCATTCTTCATTTCTAAAATAAAAGCCCTGTTCTTTCTTTTCGCCGAAACTTCGTAATCCGTCTTTCTTTAATTGCTTTTTCAATTTTGTAGCTTCATCATTTGTTATTTCAGATTTCTTTTCCAGATAATCAATGATTTCAATTGCTTGTTCATCAGTGTCACATCTACGAAGGAAATCAATAACACTAGGATCATAACCGGCATATCGATAAGGATCTTCAATATATTCTATCTTTCCTTTAAGTTCAGCTTCTTTTTCAAGATCCTCTTCTATTTCTTGAGCTTTTTCCTCACAAACATATTTTAGAGGAACTGATTTTTTCATTTTCTTTACTTCCTCTAAAATAGATGGATATTTCTCTTCGTTTTCATCTGTCATTATTATACACCTTACTTTAATCCTTCTGCAGCGTTTATCTTTATGATATCACCATCTTGTAATTCGTAATTTTCTCCTATCCTACGTTGTGTTTTAACCAATATAGCATTTATGAAAGAATTAGCTAAATCCTGATGAATCATTCCAGCGAATTCTTTAGCAGTGGTGCCTTTTGGTACCAAATAAACATCTGGTAAAACGTTACCTTTGTGATCGGTATATTTTTGGGGATCTTCAACTGGATAAACAGAAATCACGCCCATAATATCAAAAATAGCTCTATTAATTAAAGCCTGAACACCTGTAGAACCAAATTTTTGTAATATATTGACACGCACCTTTTCTAAAGTGGCTTTATCTTTATCTGATAGTTTCTCTGGTTTTAAGATCGTAAAATGACTATCCCCAGGTGTGTAAGAGATAATTTCAGATTCAGCAAATTTCCGCAAGAAATATTCTGCTAACGCAGAACAAGGAATTAAATTTTCATTATATTTTTCTTTTAAACGTTTATAATTACCTTCGGAATCTTCGATATCAATTTTATTCGCTGCAAAAACCATTGGTTTAGAAGTTTTCCTAAGTAAAGAAATGAAATTCAAAATATCCTCATCCGACCATCTTGTTGGTGTGGAAAGATTTAAACCTGATTTAGCAAGTGCTACTTTGATATGATTTCTATTTATTTGCAAACCTGCTAATCTATCAGCTAATAATTTATCTAAAGATGTTTTTTCAGCTTCAACCGTACGACTCAATTTTGACCAATCTTTTTTAATGATTTGTTCTAACCATTTCACGATTTCATAATCTAGAAACTCAATATCTTTTTCAGGATCATAAGTACCCTTATCGACTTTATTACCATCAGCATCTAAGGATCCGGAAAAATCAATTACATGAATTAATACATCTGCCCTTCTCAAGTCATCTAATAATTGATTACCTAAACCTCTTCCTTGCCAAGCATCAGGAACCAAACCTGCAACATCTAGCATATTAATTGGTACTAAACGAGTTCCATCTATGCACAAAGAATTTTGTGGATTACATTTTACATTCAATTCCTTACAAGCACATGGTATCCGAACATAACCAGTACCAGGAACAGGTTTGATAGTAGTAAATGGGTAATCACCAACTTTTGATGAGGTTAAACAAGCAGCATTTAGAAAAGTGCTTTTCCCACTAGATGGTTTTCCAACGATTCCTAATAACAAATTTAACAACTCCAATTGAGTGATAATTATTAATCTTTGATTAATTTTCGAGTAATAAAACTATTCCCATAAAATTTAATCTTCACCATATAATTTTTGTAAATAATCATTTTGAATCTCAACTACTTCAAAGCTAGATTGAGCTTCAGAATAAGCTTCAAGTAGCTCATAATTTAATGAAAAGAAACCTTCACCCCATTTAAAGCCATTCAGTAATCTTTGAGCATCATCTTTTAAACCAACAATATAAAGAGCCGCAGCTAATGCTTCAGCTGTGCTTAATTTACATGGCTTACCATAATTTACAGAATTTGCTGCTAAAAGATATGGCAAAATTCTATCTGTAAACATCCATCTACCTTTCCTTTTTGGTGAACCTTCATCAGTTTCATTTATACCAAAAACACTTTCAGCTTCAACCCAAGAACAATCTAAACCAATAATACCTTTTGATTGCATCATTGGGAGATCTTCGATAGATAATGCTTTTTTTGAGAAGGGATTTAGTAAAATTGCATTACGTGGCAAACTACCAATTTTATAGACTAAATCCACTTTCCCCATTTTATATAGATGCATGGCAGTGCATTTTTTGGGATCATCTTGCTTTGTACTGTATACATAAAGTTTGATACCAAATGATACTTGAAATGGCTTTTTCTCATTGAAAGACATTAAGTCACACCAAAGGATTGCTTTTTGTAGGAAATCTTAGTTCTACATATAAAAATTTATTATTCTAATGATTGTAAGTTATTAAGAAGTTAATGAATTAACCTAAATATTTGAGAAAAAAACAAATAGTCAATTAAATATTAAGTAGCAAAAACAAAACTAAATGGAACAATTCGTAGAACCAATTGGTGGTAAAAAAATGGTAAAAGCTTATATCTTGATAAATGTGAAAGGCGGAACAGAATATGATTTATTTGAAAATTTATCTAAGGTACCAGGTTTAGAAGAAATTTCTCTGGTTTGGGGTTTATTTGATATTATTCTCAAGATAGAAGCTGATTCTGCCAATGCACTTGATAAATTAGTTTCTGAAGAAATTAGGGTTCATTCTAACATCTCAAGTACAATGACGATGCTTATAAGAGAAGATTAAGAGAGAAATAAAATTCTCTCATTTTTTGTGTTTGTTTTTAATTAAAAGCTGATTATCCATTATAGACTCTATTGCCACAAACACTACAATACTCACTATCATGGTCTAAATAAGAACCGCAATATTCGCAAACTGGTGTGCTTGGTGCATTCATAGTGGGTTGATGATTTGTTTGCATGTAATCGTTTCTGCTTGGACTTTCAGTAGGCATATAATAAGGTCCAGTGGTATCTTCTTGTATCTCTTCAAATTGGAAAGGTTGAGTAGGTGGTGATGTTGGTACTCTACTTGTTTCCCTTGTGCGAGGTGGTCTATAATCATCAATACTATCTTTATCTTTCTTAAATGGACTAATTAAACCAGATAGTAATCCGAAGATTGTTGTAATACCAATTACTACAAGATAGCCATAAGGAACATTTGCTTCTGTAAGCATTTCTAAGCTAATGTGACCACCATCAAAGAAAAGCTCATAACTATAACCTACCCCAAAGAAGATTGTTATTACAGTAAAAAATCCTCCTCGAGCGGCATGCTTCTTTCTGAAGAAGAAACTAACAATAAAAGCTGTTAAGATCCAAGGGATTAATACAAGGGTTATCTTAATATAATCAGGTGGTCTTTCGAAAAAGATGTTGATAGGTTCAAATATAGCAGTTCTACAAACATCCATTAGATTTAGCCAACTACTATTTTGATAGAGATCTGTAAACCATTCAGCGATAGGCACTCCATTCAAATATATATGAATGAATATGAAACTTGGGTAAGTTATTGCCAATGATGTGAAAAATCCTTTTAGATAACCCATGTTTTTTTGCTCCTTTTTATGTCACCTATAACAATTTTTATTTTACAATAATCTATGCGACAAAATGTAATAAAAACCTTGGTAATTAGGCATTAATGTACAGAACAAAAAAAAGTTTAGAAAAATGAAAAATATCACTCATGAATTATTCGAAATTGACAATCATCAATTTGAATATTTACAATCCCAAGCCAGAGAGCTAAGCTGGAATACATTTGATAAAAAACTACGTGCTTATTATCCTAACAAACTATTCCCTTCTATTAGTATAACTGGTACAAGGTGCGAACAGAATTGCTTGTATTGTAATAAACATTATTTGAAAGCAATGTTAGAAATAACAACACCAGAATTATTAGAAGAATTTGCAATTAAACTGCACAATCAAGGTGGTAAAGGATTTCTACTAAGTGGTGGATTCACAAAGGAGTCGGTTTTACCTCTAGATTCATTTTTAGATAGTATTGCTAGAATAAAGAAAAAAACTAATTTAATTATTAATTTACATTCAGGTCTTGTTTCAAAAAAACAAGCTGAAGCTATTTCACAGGCAGGTATTGATTATGTTTCGTTTGACCTCATAACTAATGATCAACTACTAAAGGAAATACTGTTAACTTCCAAGAAAGCTAAAGATTACATCAATAGCTATGATTATTTACTGAAGGCTAAGTTGACTGTTGTACCACATATTCTTTTAGGATTATATTATGGTACAGAAAAAGGGAATTTAGATGCAATAGATTTGGCATTAAAAAATAATGCTTCATTGATTGTTTTTTTAGGATTTATACCAACAAAAAACACATTAATGGAACATTCACCCACAATAAGTGCTGAATCATTTGCAAAAATGCTAATCTACACCAGATTGAAAGCTCCACATATTGAACAATCTTTAGGTTGTATGAGGTTAAGAAAAATAAATTATGAAGAGATAGCAATAAAAACAGGTATAAATAGAATTGCTATTCCAAAAAAGATATCATTAGAATTTGCAGTAAAGGTATATAATCTTAAAATTGAATCTAATGATAGTTGTTGCTCTACTTAGATATATTATAGCCCTTCAATTGTTCTAATTACTCGTCGTAATTTTTCATCTTTTTCTTCAAGCTGTTTCTTCAAGGAGAGGATTTCATCTTCATAATTATCTTTAACATTTTTAAATTGTTCACTGCGACCTTTTAGGGATATTAGTTGTTCTTTTGCCTTACTAAGAATTTCACGCAGTTTTTCAATTTGCTCTTGCTTCTCATACAGTTCATTGGTCATTTCACTAATCTGCTTTTGGAAATTCTTACTAATACCAGTTTGTACATTCATTGCTTCAATTTCTTGATTTCTGCATTTTGCTTCCAAATCATTAATAACCTTTTCAAGATCCTCAATTCTTCTATCCCGATCAGAAATCTCACTTTCAAGATTATGTTTTGTTAATGAAGTATCATTAAAACTGGAGCTAACTGACTCAGCTAACATTTTATAATGCTCTAATTCCTTTTCTTTTTCAGCTAACTCTCTTTGGAAATCTTCATCAATTTCTATTTTTAAACGTTCAATTTCAGCATCCTTTTCCAGTAGTAATCTTTGTGTTCTTTTATCGTAGTCTTCTTGGATATTTGATAAATTATGCTCTTTTGTTTCCAGTGATGATTTAGTCAAACCCATTTCAGATAAGAATTTACGCCATTCAGCTGCTGAGGAAAGCATATAATCACGAGAAAGAGGGTGAATAAGAAGCCAATTATCTCGAACGATTTGACCAAGGATTCTATGTTCATCACTAACCCGGGTTTCATCATATAATGGTTTTTCATCAATATTATATATTGGATTATAATCTGGGTACTCAGTCCATAAAGTGGTTTCTTTTTTAGAACGTTTTCTAAACAAATTTATCTTCCTCGAACAAAAAAGCTCTATAATTATATATTATAAAATCTTTTAATAAATCTTACAAAGGTCGCATAATAAAAATTTTGTTCTAACCATTAAATGGTGTTTTTATACCATATAGCAAAAATTTTAATCTAGCAAAACTGATTTCATTTACAAATAATAATTACTTGAATTATATTAAGGAGCCCAAAATTTAATGTCCAATATTGTGCGCGAGTTTGTCTTCAAAGTAGTCTTAATGGGAGAAGGCTCAGTTGGCAAAACTAGTATTAGATCTAAATTTATGGGTGTTTCATTTAATAGTGAATATATCAAAACAATTGGAGCTGATTTTGCTTCCAAAGCAATTGTCATAAAAGATAATAAAGTTCATTTCCAAATATGGGATCTTGCAGGGCAAAAAATGTACAGACATGTCCGCTCATCTTTTTACAATGGCTGTAAATGTGGATTTTTGGTATTCGATCTTACACAACCTGAAACACTTGATAAATTAGAAGAATGGGTTGATGAAGCAATTGAACATTCAGGTGGTTTTTTGAAAATCTTCATTGTTGTAGGTAACAAAGTTGACTTAAAAGACCAAATTAAAGTAAAAGATGATGATGTTCAAAAACTCATTAATAAAATAAAAAATGAAAAGAATTTAGATGCAGCGTATATTGTTACTTCAGCAAAGACTGGAGAAAACATTCATGAAGCTTTTGAAATGATGGGCAAAATGTTTCTGGAGAAAGAAGGTTTCCCTCGTGATGGGCATGGGGCAGAAATTGATGATGAACTCCTAGAAAGGCATCATCAAGAAATGCTAGAATTATTGCCTGTGCCCGATGCCCAAACACAAGAAACAGAAACCCAAGAAAGCTTTTCAATTGAAAACCCAGAAGGAATAAATGACGATCATAAACAAGAAATTATTAAGAATTTAAATGATAAAATAAATCGTTTAACTCAAATAACTGCTGCACTTGAAGAACGACTATTATATGTTGAAGCTAAAAAAACAACAGTAGATTCCAAAACACCTGAGGAAATTTCTAAACTAAAAACTAAAATTAGTAATTTAGAAGAGACATTAAATACTTTTCAAATAGCAATTGATGGCTCAATCGAGGATGTTGTAAAAGGAGGCAATAATCAGCCTTCAGACGATACTATTCCTGTACCAACAATTGAAGAGATAAAAATTACTTCTGATGAAGAAGAAGACACGAATTTTGATTCTCTTGATAGATCAGCCTTAGCTACAATGGAAGTTATTAATGGTGATAATGATATTGAAAGCTTAACAGAAATATTAGATGAAACAGATAAGGAAATTGTACGTGATTCTAAAATATTCAGTACTCAAAAACAAGTAGAAGATACAGATAGTAATCTAAAAGGGTCACAACCAAGATGCCCAAAATGCGGTAGTAAATTATCATTCATAAAGCAATATAATCGCTGGTACTGCTATCGTTGTAAAATATATGTTTAATGATTATTTTTTAGCGCAAATACCGCAGCCCTACAAGAATCAAAAAATTAACTTGCTATTTTAATTTATATAGCAAAGTTATTTTAATTCTCAAGACGTATAAACCGATGAGTAAAATGAACAAAACTAAAGTAGCTATTGTCAAAGTGGAAAATGATGATGTTGAATCAGCTGTTAGGAAAATTATAGAATTATTAGGTGGATTAGAGAAATTCATTGGCAATGCAAGCGAAGTAATTTTAAAACCAAATCTATTATCAGCTCCAAAAGACCCTGAAACGCGAGCTAAAATAAGAACTGATCCAAGAATATTAGATGCTTTAAGTAAAATGTTAGGCGAATTAAAAAGAAATGTAGTTATTGGGGACACTTGTGGCATGGGACATTCAGGCGGTACAAGAGAAGTCTTAAAACACAGCGGTTATTTGGAATTGGGGGAAAAATACGATTTTGTTGATGTAAGAAGTTTAGCTAAAAATGGCCCTATAACTGTTGATGTTCAAGGGCATAGATTAACAACAGTAAATATTTCAAAAGATATCGTTGAAGCTGAAGCAATCATAAACTTACCAAAAATGAAAACACATTCAATGACGCTTTATACTGGGGCAATTAAAAACCTATTTGGAACAGTAGTTGGTGAAGATAAAACTCGGATACATTCATTAGGCGCAACTATACATAGATTTTCTCAATGCTTAGTTGATATATACGCTTTTGAAAAACCAAGAATAAAATTGAACATAATGGATGCAATAATAGCACTTGAAGGTTCTGGCCCAGGAGCAGGTGGTAGAGCTGTTAGAATGAATTTACTACTTGCAAGTGAAGATGCAGTAGCATTAGACGCTGTAGCATTCAGATTAATGGGTCATAATCCGAAAAAAGTACCTGCCACAAAATTTGCAGCGGAACAAGGTTTAGGGTTAATTGAGAAGAATCAAATTGAAGTGGTAGGAGAAAAATTAGAGAAACATACACGAAAATTCAAGTTACCAATCTCAGCAGCCTTGGCTAGAATACCATTCCAAAAATTCAGCACTATAACAATGAGAGTGCCAAATTATATTTCAGGTTGCACTGAATGCGGTAATTGTGAACGAGCGTGCCCTGAAAAAGTGATTACCTTAAAGAAAGCTAAAGATGGAAAGATAAGGCCATTCATTAATTATAAAGGATGTATTTCATGCTACACTTGTTTGGAAGTGTGCCCAGAGGCTTGTTATAAATCAAAACCAAAATATCTTGGTAAAATAATTTGGATAAGTGTTATTATAGCAATCTTGATTGCTGTTCTAGCAACCTTACTGGCTATTTTCCTCTAAGAAAAATAGTCTAGTAATTTATTGTTTTTCAATAGGTTTTTGAGCAAAGAGTATGTAATGTCCATTTCCTTTCTTATTATTTATTCTCTCAATAGTATATGGTGAAGAATACCATTCTTTGTAAAATAAATCTTTGATTTCAAATTTTTTGAAGAAATTTAGAACATCCTCTATATAGAAGAAGAAATGAGGTACCCCTACTTCAGGTTCTTCTTGTTTAATTAGTGTTTGTTTATCAACTACAACAGTACCATCTGAAAATTGTTGTTGAGGATCTTTAGTCAATAATGTACCAAAGAAATATCCGCCAGGTTTAAGCACTCTGAAAATCTCTTCAATTGTTTTTATGACATCATGTTTGTAAGCATGATAAATAACATTGAAAGCTACAACTAGATCAAAGGTGTTATCTGAATGATTCAATTCAGTCATTTTTCCTATTTCAAGTTGTGCTGTTAATCCTTCCTTATCAAGCCATTTTTTGGTAGCAGTTATTGCATCATTCGATATATCAAACGAAATAACATCAAATCCTAAAGAAGCGAAATAGATTGTATGTCTACCAACTCCGCAACCCAAATCAAGAATTTTCGCAGGTGGTTTTGGTATATAATATGGCAAATTCATAACATAACCATCTGGTATTTGCCAATATGAGAGGTCTTTAACCTTAATCCAATCCCAACCAACTTGCAGAGAATCTCTAGTCATTGCTAAAATCACTATCTTCTGAGAACATCGCTAAAATAATAAATCTTTTTTTCATTGTTATTTTTTAGTGTAAATACATGTTAGTATTTCACTTTATAAGATTTCATCATACTTGGAATGGTTGGAACATTAGCATTAGATCTATGAAATTTTGCCTGCATTATTAATAGAAGTGATTTTATTGGATTAATTGGCACCAACTTTAACAAATTTACACCCATAAATCGACTTAATCCTATTATTGTCTGAGCTAAGTTATTACAAGAATCGCTCAGATAAACATTTCTTTTCCCAAGCCTCTTTATTAACCTCTGTCCAACTTCTTCAACAGCACATTTACCAGCTACTACAACAGGCCCAGCTAACCCATCAATTATTTCAAGATCATGACCTTTACCGAGAACTAAATCACATTTACCTTTGCCATTATAATCAAAATATAATGTCTGAGTTAATACAAGTGGATTATTCAAACACCCTTCCCTACAAACAAGCTCTTTACCTTTGATTATGTTAACATTTGGTGGAAATTCTTGTATGATATCAAAATCGTATTTTTTGTTAAATCTAGATAAATCACCATCTAATTGGATGTCTTTCATTCCTTGAATGCCATCACAAAGTTTTCGTTCGATAGCAATTTTTAAGGAGGGTACCTCATCAGGTGATATACCAAAGATCTTAGTACCAACTATATCAGCAGCTAAGACATTATTACTAGCAATTAAAATTTTAAATGGTTTAATTACACGTTCATGAAACGCTTCAGTTGGATAATGTCCATGAATCACCCCTTCTACACCATCAATTAATGTTATATCTGGTTGAATATATTCAAGAACATCAACCAATTTATGATGTAAATTAAAATTATGATCAAATGTGCGATCAGCATGTGCTGGAAAACACCATTGATTTTTTATGCCCAAAGTAACAACACCCATAGAATGAGTTTTTAGTTTTGGTAAGTTGATGTACAAATTCTTTTCTTTATTTGTAATTAGTTTATCAACAACTATTTTTGGCATCCTGAAGGTTGTTTTATCATAACCATCAGGGTCTAAAGAACTAGATTGTTTCCCTTTGAACTCCAAAGTAATTGTTTTCTTTTCATCGAGATAAATTGGTTTTACACCTGTTTTTCTACAAATTTTATTGTAACCCAAAACCTCGAAAACAATACGAGTATAATTAGCTTGAGTACTACTTTCCATTAAGAAGATTTTTTTTGTTCCAAAATCCTTGCAGTAATTAATTACTGCTTCTACAACTTCAGGTCTAGTGTAAGAGTAAGGTTTTGTATCAATACCATTTGGTTTAATATAAACTTCTTCTGAATCTCCTAGTAATTTTTGGCTATCTAGAGAATTAAGAAGCTCATAAATCAATTTATTTAATTCATCCAAATAATTTGGTGAATTTATATCAGAATTAATTGTACGCACAAAAACTTTAACAAAATTATTCACGTAAAGTGCACCCTCCAAGTATTAATTGAGGATTTTTCTAATCAAAAAGATTTCTCAAGGAAAAAGAATATGATAATGCATTTGCTATTTGATATTTATTTGCTGGGTAATTTTAAGCGAAGATTTTATAAAAAACAATTATTTCCTTTAATTGGTTATCAAAATGCCAAAACTAGATGTTGAAATTTCACCATTAGCCTTTTCAAAGATTATTGATTGGACAGCATCAAATACTGAACGTGAAGTAGGCGGTTATTTAATTGGTCATTTAAAAGGAGAAAAGGTTGTCATTGTAGATTCAACTTTTGCTGTAAAAAATTCCACTCCAACACATGTTCAGCTTGATGAAATGGAGCAATTTAGGATTTTACAAGATCTTGAGAGAAAAGGCAAAATGGAATCTATCTTAGGTTTTTGGCATTCACATCCTGGTATTGGATGCTTTATGTCGGGAACAGATGTCGCCACTCAAAAAATCTACCAAGCCTTACTTCCGGAATCTGTTGCTATGGTGAATGATGGTAATATTTATGCTAAAACTCAACAACAAAAAGACTTCAAAGCTAAATTTTATCGTGTAGATGGCAATAGTTACAAAGAAGTCAATTTTGGTGTTTTAACTGATCCTAACGAGTTACTAAATTTACTAACTGATTTTGTTCAAGATGAAGAAAATATTGAGAGTATTGTTACTAATACTGTTCAGAAATTAAGTATAAATGTTAAGGAGTTTATAGAATTATTAGCTAAAGAGAAATTAGTTACAAATGAAGAGTATAAAACAACAAATGAAAAGATTCTCAATATATTAGTGAAGAATAATAAAGCGATTGATAACCTCAAACAAGAGCTAGCTACTAAAGAAGAATTACGTGAAATTACTAAAGCTACTTGTGAAACCCAGATAAATGAGAAAAGAAGATTCATCATACAATTATCATTAACTTCAACGACCATTTTTTTACTAATTATAATCATAATATTGCTAATTGTTTTCAATGTAGCATAAACTAAAAAATAATTTCAATATTTATAGCAAAATCACTTTAAATGTGAAATTTTGTCGGAGTTTTTTGTTTTAAATAAGGAGATTTGAATCATTTAATGAACTAAATATCTCATAAGGAGAAATGAATAAACAATGAAGAAAATCTCACCAAAAGTCATCACATTGGCTCTATTAATACTCTCTATGATCGCTGCAGGCGGTATAGGAGCTCATCATGTTATTGCCCCACCCGGTGGTGGAGCAAGCGAAGAATTAGACCCAACTGGCGGATAAGAGAAATAAATGATTCCTATCATTTATTCTTTCTTTCGTCTCTTTTTTATTTTATTTTCTAGCCTTTTTTTTGCTTAAAGGGAAAGCTATATGAAGGCAGTTACCAGTTTTTTAATATAGCATACATATGAGGGTGCCTGCCTTTGGGAACGGACAAAAAAACAATTGATGATTTAATTGATGAATTAGTCGATTGGGATGAAGCCACTCGTGAAGAAGCAGCAAAAGCTTTAGGGTTCACCGAAGAAGAAAAGGCTATAGACCCTTTAATAGAAGCACTAAATCAAGATGATTCTGAAGATGTGCGAGCTGCAGCAGCTCTTTCTCTAGGTAAATTCTATGATAATCGCAAAATACCAAATGAATTAGGACAAGCTATTGAGAAAGAGGAATCACCTATTGTGCGCGTAGCTATAGCAAATTCAATTGGCAATCTTGAAAGTAATACTGGTGCTCAATACTTATTGAAGATTCTTGAGCAAGAAGAGGTATCTTGGGTTAGAGAGGCAATAATTGAAGCTTTTGGAAACATAAAGTTAAATGATGAATATTTAGAAACGATAATGACTTGTTTAAAAGAGGATCCCTCTGAAGAGGTCCGCATTCAAGCATCATTATCTCTTAAGAAGAAAATCAATCCTGAATATCTTGATATATTACTTACGCTTATGACTTCAGAAGAATCTGATGAGGTACGAAGCCGTATCGTTGATATAATTGCAGAAATTCCCGATATTAAAACCATTAAGGTTTTAGTTACTGCTTTAGATGATGATAATTATAAATTAACACAAGCATCTACTGCTGAAGCTGTACACAAGATAGCTATTAAACTTGGATATACAGATGAAAACGAGATGCTTGACACATTAGAAATCTAAATCTGGATTAAATGCATTATTTTCACCCTTAAGTTAGAGGGTAATCTTTTAAAAATAAAAGAGTTGTAAATGAGCTAAATAAATTAGAATAGTGTTTTGAGGGCTTATATATGTCTAATAAAGAGTCCAATAATAAGATTGAGAAAAGGAAAATTGATCACATTGAAATATGTACAAATGATGAATATAATATTGAAATGACTAAATCATCAGGGTTTGATGATATTCTCTTTGTTCATCAAGCAGCCCCTGAAATTGATTTTGATGATATTATTTTAAGCACAAAATTTCTCGATCATGAATTATCTTATCCAATTTATATTTCACCTATAACAGGTGGTACAAAAGAAGCTAAAAAAATAAATCAAATACTAGCAGCTGTTGCTAGTACATTTAACATCGGTTTAGGTGTTGGTAGCCAACGTAGTGCAATAGAAAACACCAATGAAATTGACAGTTTTAAAATTGTACGAGAAACAGCTCCTGATATCTTTTTAACAGCAAATCTTGGTGCAGTTCAATTAAATTACAATTATGGTATTGATGAAGCTAAGAAAGCCATTGAAATGATAGATGCAGATGCATTAACACTTCATCTTAATCCATTACAGGAAATTATTCAACCTGATGGCAATCATAATTTTAAAGGGTTATTAAAAAAAATAGAACAATTGTGTGAAAAACTTGATACTCCAGTAATTGTAAAAGAAGTAGGTTCAGGCATATCATATGAGCTTGCTAATAAATTAGTCGAGGCGCAAGTTGCAGCTGTTGATATTGCAGGTGCAGGCGGTACTAGCTGGGCAAAAATTGAATCTATTAGAGCTAAAAAAATGAATTATCCGATTAACAATGCCGTTGGTGATCTCTTTGCTGATTGGGGTATTACTACAGCTGCAAGCACTATAGAAGTTAGCCTTTTTAGAGATAGCCTAGGTATCATCTCTTCCGGCGGTATACGAAATGGTTTGCATGCAGCAAAAGCATTAGCTTTAGGTGCTAATCTTGTTGGAATAGCTTTGCCAGTAATACGTTTGATTAGCTCCGGTATAGAAAAACAATTAATCAATTGGTTAGAACAATTTATACATGAGCTAAAGACAGCAATGTTTTTAGTTGGTGCTCAAAATTTTGGGGCACTAACAAATGTACCTCTAGCTATTATAGGTAATACCGCTCAATGGGTATCTGCAAGAGGGATTGAATTCCAAAGTTAATTAAAAACAGAGGTTGCATATATGTCTAAAATTCCAGAAGATGATTCACCACATAAAGAAGATATAGAACAGCTAATTGAAACGCTAAAAAATGATTCTGATTGGAATAAAAGATTTGGTGCTGCAAGTAAGCTGTTTAGATCTGCTGGTGAAAGAGCAATTGATCCATTAATTAATACATTACAAAATGATGCTCATAAAGAGATGCGCCGTTTTGCAGCCGATCTTTTAGGACGACTTGGAGATCAGAGAGCTACCTGGGCATTGATTGCTTCACTTCGTTTAGGTTTAGTTGAAAAAGATACAACTATGATTTTTCATTCGACTGAAGCGTTGTTAAAAATCAAGGGTTCTGATTTACCTTCAATATTAATTAGCACAATAGAAGATAAAGAAGAATTTTATGAAATGAGAATCAAAGCCCTTGAAATGTTAGGATCATTAGGTGATAGCAAAAGTGTTCAAGGATTAATTAATATCATTCGCAATCCTGAAACGGATGGCAAAATACGTGGAAGAGCAATTGATGAACTTGTTAAAACAGGTAATTTAGCTGGATTACAGCTTATTTTAGAGTTATTAGATATCTCCACTCACAAAGACTTCCAAAAGGTAGTTGTTAGAGCACTTGGTGAAACTCCTTTTAAAAATAAGACAATAGTTTTTCGAATTGGTGATTCATTATTAAAAATCATGGAAAATGAAGAAAAGAAGAAAGATGATAAAGATACTGAATTAACTAATTTAACTGCAACAGCAATTCGAAAATTGGCAAGCAATATTGGTTTTGAATTCAATCAATTTTTAGATGAATTAATAGATATTAGAAAGAAACTACCAAAGAAATAATCTTTCATAAGGAAAAATTTAAAATAGGGAAGAATTGCTACGGAGTTAACAATTAACCTCAAGCGATGACTAGCTGAACAATTTATCAATGTTGTTTGGCGATGAGGAAGCTGAGGAGGATTAATACTAATGAGTAAACCATTCTATGTAAATGTAGATGTACCTGAAGAATTGAAGCAAGAAGCTTTAAAAGTTCTAGAAAAAGCCAGAGATACTGGTAAAACTAGAAAAGGAACTAATGAAACAACAAAAGCTATTGAGAGAAATCAAGCAAAGCTTGTTTTGATTGCTAGCGATGTGCAACCTGAAGAAATTGTTATGCACTTACCACTTCTCTGTGAAGAGAAAAATATTCCTTATGTTGTTTGTGGTTCCAGAAAAGATATTGGCAAAGCTATTGGTTTAGATCGTCCTTCTGCAAGTGCTGGTATCATTGATGCTGGTAATGCAAAAGACGCTTTGCAAGCACTTGTCAAGAAACTCACTGCGTTGAAGAAATAATTAGATTAAATGGTGTGTGAAAAAGAATGAGCCAAAAATCTAAGGGGACGGAAAGTGAATCCGAAGATACTTCCTATCCAGCTGAAATCGTACAAGTAGTTGCACGAACTGGAGTTACAGGTGAAGTCCTTCAATGCAAAGTCCGAGTTCTAGAAGGCCCCGATAGGATGCGTATCATTACTCGTAACGTCAAAGGACCCGTTCGTGTAGGAGATATTTTAGTACTCCGTGAAACAGAACGCGAAGCTCGAAGAATGAGGGGCAGAAGATAAGTCCATTAATAGAGATGATTAGAAATGAAAGAACAAACATGTGCATTTTGCGCTTCATCCATTGAACCAGGCACTGGAACAATGTATGTAAAAAATGATGGATCAATTCTCTGGTTCTGCTCTCGTAAATGTCGAGTATCAATGATTGATTACAAACGCAATCCAAGAAAACTCAAATGGACTGAACGCTACGAGCAAAAAATTCTTACTGGTGGAAGATCCAGAAGAAGAAGCAGCAGCAGAAGAAAATAATAATTTTTACCGGAAGAAGAACATTCTTCCACTATTTTCTCTTTTTTCGTTAATTTTTATTAACTTTTGTTACAAACAACAGATTATTATTTTAATGATACTAATTAAAAACAAGTTTAATGAATCACTTTGTTCAAAAACTAAATGATAAGGTGTTAGAGAAAATGAAATATCAAACAGACCTAGAAAAAGCTCAAGAATTAGAAAACCAAGGCAATCATATACAAGCAGCAAAAATATTAGAAGATATAGGCACAAAGTGTATGCGTGAAGAAGGTGAGGAGAGAAGTGTTGCTCCAAAAATTATCGCAAGAAGCATTGCTAGGTATTTATTGGCAGGTGAAAATGCTCGAGCACAAGATCTCGCTTATCAAGTATTATTTATGAAAGAAGAAGATCCATTTCTTTCACTACAAGTAGAAAGTGCAATTTCAGTTAAAAGGAATATTATTCGTGCTTTTGTGGTCTCAAAAATACCTACAAAATTAGAGAAAGAACAAGAGATATTTAATGGCATTCCACAGAATCGAAAAATCCTCAAAATGAATACTAAAGTGACAATTAAAAATCAATGGGAATATACTGTCTTTGGTGAATATAAACCAAAATTTGATTTGATAAGTCAAGAATACCAGAATCCCCAAGAAATGATTAATTTTATTCTAGCAACACAAACCGGGATATCAATTATAGGAGCTGAAAGTGCTTCTGGCGAGAAAATAATGATTATTTTAGCAGTGACATTTAATGATGACCCTGTTGAGATTATTACTATAAAATAATCTCTTCTTTTTTGTTAAATCACTTTTAAGAAAAAGTGGCGAGGACCTATAATCGATGAACAAAGTAAAACCCCGCTACTGGCAGTCACCTCCACGCCGCACCCCCAGAGGCATGCTTAACGAGACGGACGGCCGCTCACTTCCGTGCCTAACCGGTTTGGTCTCTGCGTTTTCTAACCTTTCCCTCCGGAGAAGGCCTCTACGATTAAACATCTTCCAGGACGTCGCTTCGACGGTTTCTACCAGGCGCTTGAATTAATTTCTTCACCTCAATACAGGTATTCAGCCGGCTATAGAGCGTTTGCCGTTATAGGGGAGCCCTAGCACCCCGCTTATCCCCGCCAAGATTTTTTTAGCGCAATTAGCTTTAAAAAGTATTCCGTTCGCTAAAAATAATCGATATAAATAAACGGAATTTTTCAGCACTAAATTTTTTTAACCGACGCATTAATTAAAACATAATAGCGTATAATTCATGGAATTATCTTTTAATTATTTTATTTGTGAAGGTGTATAGTGTGTCTGTTGAAGAAGATCGACAAAAAGCTAGGGAAAAAATGAAAGGTTATTGTGGGGTCTATCGAATCTGTGATGGTGACCCATCGAGATTATGTCAAGGGCAAAGTTATGGCAGACAATTAGGAATGGGTGGTGCAGGATCAGGAGCCAGCTTTACTAATAATGTAAAAGCTTTGGAAAAAATTAAACTTAAAATGAAAGTAATTGGTAAACATATCATACCAAATACTGAAACAACTTTTTTGGGTAAAAAAATAGCTATGCCAATAATGGCTGCTAGTGTTAGTGGTGTTAACAGTTTTGGTGGTGATGAGGTAATTACGGAAAAGGAGTTATGCAGAGCTATAGTTTTTGGATGTAAAAATGCCAACACAATTGGTTTTAGAGGAGACACCTATACATACTCTTTAGAAAATGCTCATGCTTTGAGTTCTATAGCAGAAGTTAATGGTTGGGGAGTAAAGATCTGCAAACCAAGAGAACAAGACGTTCTCAAGAAATTTTTCAAAAAAGCAGAGGAAATTGGTGCTATTGCAGTAGGAGTAGATGTTGATGGGTGTGGATCATTAATCATGGCAAAGCATAATGCCCCTGTTTTCACAAAGTCAGTTGATGATTTAAAGGAATTAGTAAATTCAACAAAACTACCATTTATTGTTAAAGGAATAATGTGTTCTGAAGATGCCAGAGATGCGATTTATGCTGGAGCAAAAGCAATTGTAGTATCAAATCACGGTGGTCGTGTATTAGATCATTCTCCTGGTACAGCAGATGTTTTACCTGACATTGTTACTGAATGTAAAGGCAAAACAACAATTTTAGTTGATGGTGGAATTAGAACAGGATATGATGTATTAAAAATGCTAGCTCTAGGTGCTGAAGCTGTGTTAATTGGTCGAGATATCATACGAGCAGCTGTTGGTGGAGGAATTGATGGCGT
>JAEORJ010000227.1 GCA_016840945.1 Candidatus Gerdarchaeota archaeon | reverse complement strand
AGCAGAAAGTACAGGACTGATGGCTTTTCTTTTTCGAAATAATTTTTTAATTGCTGATCGCATGATGGGATTCCCCAGAGATATCAGTAGCTATACTAGAAAGAAGATTTACACTATAAATCATTATTAAATTTTCTAGAATAAATTCTTTCGCTTAGCGGTATGAATATAAAAATAGAAAAAAGAAAGCATTTTTTTGCTTTCTATGCTAAGGTTATAGCTAAAAGATGAGGTCCGGATTGATCATCTCCCGGATCAGAAAAAATAATGGCTTTGACATATTTGTAATAATCGAAGTAAAATCTAGTTGTATGTGTATGGATGTGACTATTTGGTGTCTCTGTTTGTGTACCTAAATCAATATGCGTCACAAAACCAGGATATTTATCTGCAGACAAACAACCATCATATTGTGGGCCACTGGGAGGGGGATAATTATTTGATGGTTCCCACCAATCATCAATATACGAATGATTTAGTAGATGAGTTTCATAACTATCATCTGTATAAACTAATGTAAGATTTAAAGCGAAATCACCTAATTGGAATATATCACCCCAAGATCCAGCTAATCCAAGAAGGAAGATTTTTTTAGCTCTAAATGGTGTTGAAGCAAAATCAAAGTTTCGTACTAAAGGTTGATCATAAAGATCACCATTAATTGAATGGAAAACGATTATTTTTGAGCCAATTTGAAATGGTATGTAAGTAGCTTCATCTAAAACAGGTAAAAAATTAGTAGCATTCTCAATGAGTTGAAAATCACCATCTGAATTAGTTAGATAATTATTTGCTGCTCTAGCTGGATCGTCAATTGTTCCGCTAAATCCAAATTCAGTCAAATCAAGATCATCAAAATCAGTTAGTAAATCGCTTAAATCAAGCATATCATCACTAACCTTAACCCAGTCACTAATATAATTAATCCGAGCACCAGTATATTCAATTTCAATACGATAATATGTATATTCATAAATTGAAAGACCTATTTGTGTCTCCCCACTTACAAAAGCAAAATCCACTTCTGCAGGTAGAACAGCAGAATCTGATGGATTATCAAATGTCCATCCTAGATGACTTGTCCATTCATCGGGGTGTCCAAGATTACCTTCAGAGGAAGTCCAAAAAATAACTTTCGTTATGTTTGTTTCTTTAGTACCTGTATTAATTAATTGAAGTTGAATACGATCATATAGTGAGTCTTTATCCGTATCATAAATTTTAACTAAATTAGCTTCAAGCTTATATTTTCTAAATTGAGGAATAATCAAAAAATAAACTATCGCTACAGCAGCTACAGTTAAGGCAATTAATAAGATTGCAGCTATAACAGGACTAACTGCTTTTCTTCTTCGATAAAATCTCACAATTTTTTTTGTTATCATTACTATGATACCACCAAAATTTCAATAGTATATTTGAAAACATTTACTATAGTGTACTATTATAGAGAAAATAACAAATAAATTCTTCCGTTGGGTATAATCAAAACAAAAATTATTACTTCTGTGCAATTATGAAAAGATTATGATTTGCTATATTTTTCGATTTAATTTTCAAACCAGAGTTTAATATCAATTCTTCAAGTTCTTTTATTTCAAAAAGATAATAATATCTATCTATTTTCAAACCATTGGGGAGTGTCCATGGTATTAAAATATCTTTTTTGTTTTGGATGATATATTGTGCTATATCCTCCTTCTCAAATCTTGGATGAGTTTTTAACCAACAACTTAAAAGTAATTGACCATTTTTTCGTAGAATTCTAAAAATTTCCGTTAAAGCTAATTTTCTTTTTTCTTCGCTATCTAGATGATGTATTACAGCTATCATAATAATTTTATCAAAAGAATTTTCATTAAAAGGTAAAAATCTTGTATCTGCATTAATTAAACCAGGAATAAAATTCTGATATGGATAAAGCGTTTTAGCTTTGGCAATTTGCAAAATTCTAAATGATAAATCCATACAAATTATAGGGATATTTTTTTCCAAAACTATTTTTGCATGACGACCATTTCCACAACCAAGATCAAGAACTAACTCCTT
>JAEORJ010000226.1 GCA_016840945.1 Candidatus Gerdarchaeota archaeon | reverse complement strand
TTTTTATGATTACTGTATAATTCTCACATATAAAGAATTCCTCGAAGAATAAAAAAGTAACTTATTTTTAGATAAAAAACAAATAATTATAAACAAAAGATGAACTCCTTATTTCTATAGTTTATACTACTAAGGTTCCTGATATGGTTCTTCCTGATAAAAGTGATTTTAAATCTACAGCAATACATGATGAGCCTATTATAGAAGAGGAATTAGAGGAAGAAGAAACAGAAGAGAAACCATCACTTAAAGAAGTGCTAAGGAACAAATCATTTCTGCTAGTCTTTTTTGCTCATCTTACAGAAAATCTTGGGGGATATGCTGTCTATATCATTTTGATCTATTTAATATTAATCACAAGTAATGAAAGTAAATTTCTAATTGGTATCTTTCAGATTGTTACTGTTGTTCCAAATGTAATTTTAGCACCCATAGCAGGAGTTATGGTTGATAGATTTGATCAACGAAAAATAATGCTAATTTCTATTATTGTAAGAGTTCTAACTGCTGTTATATTAGCTGTTATTTTTGTTCTTAGAAATTACTTGTATGTAATAAGCTATGTTCAAGAAGAACTTTCAGATGGACATGTTATCATTTATCGAATTGTTAATCCAGTTCATTTTCTTTGGCTTTTAATAACCATTTTTATTATAAGAGTTTCAATTTGGCCTTTCTTTTTACCTTCAAAAAATGCTTATTTAAAGTTAATAATTAAGAAGAGGGATTTGTTAGTAGCTAATTCATTTTATTCTACAGTACTTCAAATATCTGGTGTTATTGGTCCTTTAGTTGCTGGGTTATTAGTTGCTATCGATTATCTGATTGGCTTTTATTTTACTATTGGATTGACTCTCATTTCAACAATATTATTTATAATTTTAAGTATTGTAGGTAAAAAACCACCAAAACAAAGTCATGAAAAAATAACCAGCATACGGGAAGGTTGGGGTAGAACCATGAAGGAAATAAAAGATGGTCTTGATACCTTTAAAGTAATCAAGAAGGTTTCGTACATTGTAATAATTGCTGCCATAGTTAGTATTGCATTTGCTGGTTTAGATATAATGTGGCCAATTATCTTACAAGGTGAAATGAATCTTAGTCCTAGATGGTTTGGTGCTATGGATTCAATTGTTTCATTTTGTGGTATCCTAGCTTCATTAGTTTTAATAAAAATAGGTAAAATAAATCGTAAAGTCGTTTTTTTAACCCTGGTACTTGTATTAGAAGGAATTGCTATAGGATTAATGGGTTATGTTAGAAATCCCTGGGTAATGATCTTTACTGTAATGTTACCTTTCGGAGTTACTTTTGGTTTATATGATACTGTTTATCAAACACTAATACAAGAACAAGTTCCTTACAAAAAACAAGGTAAAATTCAATCAGTTGATTGGTTCCTTTCTTCTATAACACTTATTATTGGTTTAGTTATCATCACAATAATTTCAGATTTACTAGCTTCAAATTATATTCTTTATATTTGTAGTGGGGTAGAATTATTAGTTGTTGTTAGTGGATTACTATACATTCGTTGGAAAAAGCTTTACAATTCCGACTATGAGAAAAAGTCAAAAATGATTAAATCTACAACAAGCTAACAATTATTAATTCAAAAATTTGGGATGATATTTAATGGAAGAGTCTTTTGAACCTATAGATATTGTATTTGAATTGGAATATAATGATGTTAAGAAAGCTTATTTTGAGAGAGTGCACAGAAATTTTTTACTTATTCTTAGTGCTTCTATTGCTTTGCTTCAGATTGTTTGTTATGTTATTTTAATTCTTTTTGGGCCAGTACTATTTGATTTATTTACTTTAATTATCTTTTCAATTTTAGAGATTTTCTACATTATAATGATTATAATGATTATTTCTGCTCAAAAGAAAGAATGGCTTTCATCTTTACATTTACCAAAGCAAATTCATTGTGTTATTGGTGAATCTGGTATATTTTATGAAAGATCATTTTCTCAAATAAATATGTCTTGGCAATATATAATTAATTTTGTTGAAACTAAAACCGTATACAGAATACATCTTTCAAATGTCAGTATCTTTTTAATACCTAAAAGAGTTTTAAATGAAACTGATATAGCAGCTATAAATAAATTAGCAAGAAGAAAATTACTTACTCGAGCAAAATTAAGAACATGAATGAGTTTATATCTATTTACTAGAAATATTAATTGGAGAAAATATAGATGCATTTTGGTGCTTCCTACGTACTAGATAAATTACAGATAGCTGATTTAGTTACCGCAAAGAAAATAGGCTTTGATTTTGTAGAATTTTATATCGGCGATTTTTGGAACGATATGAAAGAATTGGAGCTACAATTAATTGCTGTGCGAGAAATATTAGATTCTTATGATCTTTTCTGTATAATCCATTTATCACATTTAAATTCACAAATGATAAAGGATACAGAACAATGGACTTCATATATAGATAATCTTTCAGAGCAAATTCATTTAATAGGACAATTAGGTATTACTAAAAAAATTGTTTTCCATGGAACATTTGGCAAAACAGAAAATCCCAGTGAGCTTTCTCCTGAAGAGATTTTCAACAAAAAAATTGAAGCAATAACTGAATGGATTAATATTGCCCAACAATATAAAATGAAAATGCTATTAGAGAATACAGATGAATCAGTTGCTGATTTAAGAGCTGTTTTCAAGAAGTTACCAAATTTAGGTTTCACTTTTGATATAGGTCATGCTAATATTATTTTTCCACATATGAAAATTAAAAATTCAGAAGAAAATATTTCTGAAATGCTTAAGAATTTTAAAAATCAACTCGAACATATCCATATTCATGATAATTTTGGTGGAACATCTGAAATAAATGATAAACATTTACCCATAGGAACAGGGACAATAAATTTCACTAAATTCTTTACCTACTTGAAAGACAGCAATTATCATGAATCAATTACACTTGAAATTTACAATCCTTCATATCTTGCCATTTATCTTGAAGCTTCCTATAAAACAGTGCAAGAGATCTTACAACAAAATCCAGAACAAACCAAATTTAGTTACCTTTAATATCTAGTTTGAGTGGTTTTAAACTATAATGGACAATATTAGACAAAAATCACTAGATGAAAAAATCTCTTTAATAGCTCAATGGATTCTCAAATCAAAACATTTAGTAGCATTTACTGGTGCTGGTATCAGTACTGCTTCAGGAATTCCTGATTTTCGAGGACCAAATGGTGTGTGGACAAGAAGAGATAAGGGACTTCCTCCTCCAAAGCTTGATAGATCATGGTCAGAAATTAAACCTAATAAAGGACATTATTTTCTAGTTGAATTACAAGAACTAGGTATCTTAAAATGCTTAATAACTCAAAATACTGATAATTTACATTTAGCTTCAGGTATAAAACCAGAAATTCTCTCAGAACTACATGGCAACGGAAATTTCATGGAATGTTTATCGTGTGATTTTAGGGGAACTTATGAAGAAATAGGTTGGGATAAGCAGCTGTGGGGTCCCGGATATAGAACAAGTAAGGTGTTACCTAATCAACCAATCTGTCCAAAAGGTGAAGGGCGATTGATTTCTACTGTGGTTAATTTTGGGGATCCATTACCTGAACGAGATTTTTATTTAGCTAAAGAGCACACTGAACAAGCAGATGTTTTCTTAATATTAGGTTCTTCTTTAGTTGTTTTTCCAGCAGCAGATTTACCTCACTATGCGATAAAAAATAATGCAAAGGTAATTATCATAAATAAGGGTGAAACACCTTTGGATATCACTGCTACTTTAAAACTTGAAGAGGATTTAGAAGATATTTTAGTAAAAATTTTAGCAAAAATCAAAGAGTTTTTATGAAAGTAATTTTTTTAGCTGAGGTAGATTGACTAACAGATCTCTTATCTGACTATGTGATAATTATGAGTGACTATAAAGAATTGGAAATTTTGATGAAAGCATTTGCTTCAGCTACAAGGTTGGAGATTATCGATTATGTACAAAGAGGTGTTGTTAATACAACAGAAATAGCTCAAAAAATGAATTTGCATAGATCAACGATTGAATCCCATATTAAGATCCTGGTTGAAGCTAATGTTTTGAAAAAAATCCAAATAAAAAACACAAAAGGAATATTGACTAATACATTTATTTTACAAAAAAATGCTAATGTATTAATGGCTACAATAAAACATTTGTCTAAAGAGTAACTAGTCAAGAAAAATGATAAACTTAAGCTAATTAGGTTTCTCCTTGTTATTATTTAGCATTTCATTATGCTTCTTCTGTCGAAGCATCATACCTTGTTTCATCCATTCCTTTTCACCATGATCTCTTATTTGAGTGAAAATCAATGGAGTAAGATAATAAAGAAGCAATGCACCAATGATTCCACCAAAAACAGAAATTACTGTTACAAATAATTGATGTGAAGGATTGCTTCTTGCATCCAAAGGATTAGTTCCTGCTTGAATCTCTTCAAAGTCGCTGTAACCATCCAAATCTGTATCATATAAAAGTGGATTAGTAAAATAAACAAGAATTTCTTCGCCATCGTTTAGGCCATCATCATCACAATCAGGATCAATTGGTATGGTATTGTAAATCTTAACCTCAGAATAATCACTTAATCCATCAAAATCTGAATCTGCTCTAATTGGTGATGAGAGGTAAATATATGCTTCTTCATAATCATTGAGCATATCTTCATCTGTATCATTAACTAATGGATTACATCCGAACCAAAATTCATCAAGATTTATTAGATTATCATGATCAGGGTCATTCTGTGAATCATCGTTCATTGGATTGAAATTATATCTATATTCGAAATAATCACTCATACCATCGCCATCTGAATCCACCATATAAGGTAATGAACCAAATGCTACTTCTTGTGGATCAGTTAATTTATCACCATCAGTATCAACATAAAATGGATGCGAACCATAAATATACACTTCATCTCCATCAATAAGACCGTCTCCATCGGTATCAGGATTTGAGGGGCTTGATCCATAAACATAAAGCTCAAGCATATCATTTAATCCATCGTAGTCGGTATCTGGATTTGTAGCATTAGTATGCCAATACTTGTACTCAAGATAATCTGTCAAACCATCGCCATCCGTATCCCCTGAATTAAGGTCTGTTCCTAAAAGGTATTCCTCATAATCATCAACTCTATCACCATCAGTATCAGCTCTGAAAGGATTCCCCAATAATAGGAATTCTAAATAATTGATTAATTTATCATCATCATAATCTGCTGCTGAGTCATCTGCGAATGGATTTAATCCAAATTGCCATTCATATCCATCTGTCATTAGATCATAGTCAGTATCATTGTTTATTGGATTCGTTAAAGAAACATTCAATTCAAAAAGATCTGAAAGCGAATCGGAATCAGTATCCATTATCAATGGATCTGTTTGATAGATATTATTTGTTAAATAAGTAGTATCTAAAGGATCGATGGTTATTTCATAGTGATCATCTAATCCATCTGAATCTGTGTCCAGCAATAATGGATCAGTAAAATAAACAAAGATTTCCACATAATCATCAAGTAGATCACTGTCCGTATCATTTGAATTGGGGTTTGTTCCAAAAGAATATTCAAAATAATTTGTTAACAAATCAAGATCATTATCATTCAGTGAATCATTTACTAAAGGATCCAATCCATTAAATATCTCATAACCATCAGGTATACCATCTGATTCTGTATCATTATTTAGTGGGTTTGTAAAGTACAATAGAATTTCTTCACCATCCGTTAGAAGATCAAAATCTGTATCTGGTTCTATAGGATTGGTAAAATAGATTAATATTTCATCTCCATCCAGTAATGTATCTGAATCCGTATCATTACTATTAGGATTTGTTTGATTGGTAAATTCATAATAGGTTGTTAGTCCATCTAAATCCAAATCTAATGTTGCATCTGAGCTATTATAGGGATCATAGCCATAGATATATTCCCAACCATCTAATATTTGATCTGAATCTTCATCAGGATTTAATGGGTCAAACCCTAGGGCTATTTCTTCACCATCATCCATCATATCATCGTCTGTATCAGCCTTGTTTGGATCTGTTCCATAAATATTTGTTTCTGCTTCGTTTGATAATCCATCCAAATCGGTGTCAAAAAATCCCACTCTATAGTATAATGCTTTACTTGATGTTCCTGGAAGAGTATCCCACCATACCAAATGTAAAGTGTCGGTTTTTGTATTGTAAACTAAAGTTGGTTCTAATGCATTTACTTGTTCTTTGTTAATATAAAAAGGAACAGAATATTCATCCATTTCTTTAATATAAGACTGATGAAATATTCCTCCTATAGAGGTACTATCTATATAACTTTTCTTTGGCCAAGTAATTACGAGGTCTCCTCTTGAAGAGGAGGTACCAGAAAGTCTTATTCTTCCACCAGTCGAAACATTAGTAGTTAAAAGATTGTAAGAACCCCAAGTATAACCTGATTTCATAATATTATACATACCTACAGTGAATTCGTTAATAGACAAAAAATAACAATAAACAGTATTTCCAACAGCAATTATATCCGGTGTTGGTACAGGTAAAACTGTAGATTGCATTTCTTCATATAATAAACCCTCTTCTAGTCCCCAATCATTATCCTCTAAATCTTTGTCGTAATATTTTACTGCATGGTAAGCATCATATGTATTTCCTATTCTTTGTGAAAGTATCACATGAACAATGCCATCAGCTGTTATAATCATTTTATAATTACCAGGTTCAGCATAGCTTACCTTAACTATATCACTCCATTGATTTGCACCAATTCTTCTTTGATAATAGATTGGACGTGCTGTTAAATCCCAATAGGTTAACACTTTTCCTGACCAAATAACATGGGGATTTCCATTAAAATCTACAGCTAATTCAGGATCATGGGCTGGTATATAGTCACCATCTTCATCAATACCAAAATCAACTCGTTCAATTTCACTCCAAGTTCCATTTGTCCATTTCTTATAGTATGTTTTTTGATTTGATATAGTAGTACCCCAGGAATAAACTAGATGTATATTACCAAATAAATCACTTACTGCATCACATCTAATTTCTTGTCCATCTGATTTATTTAAAATAACTTCACAAGCACCAAATGTGCCATTCTCATAAATTATTTGATGATACAATGTACGACCATTTCGATAATTTGACCAGAATATATGAGAATTATTGTTAGCATCTATAGCTACTCGAGGAGTAATGGGTTGATAAAGTTGGTCAACAGTAGTAGCATTTCCCCAATTTATACCTGTTCCAGTTTCTAGTAGTGACTCTATTTCATAAGAACTTGGATTCAAATCAAATTGATTGATTAAAGATGTCTGATATAAATTCTCTTCTAAAATGGTTTCGTCCAATTGACTTTCATTTACAAGTGATAAAGAATTCACTTGAACAATGCTATTTGTTAAAATAATGGCTAGTTGTAAACTCATTAGCAAAATAAATCTATTTCTTTTTATTTTACTGCCTTCTAATATCATTGACCATTATTCCCCATAGCTATATGTATCTATTATTTTAACAATTTAATAATCTAGTCTTAAATTCAATAAATGTTGAAAATGTTGATTATGACTATTATCAGTTATTTTATCATATTCTAAAATTCAGAAAAAATTAACATAATTATATAAACTGAACAGTTAAAAAAGGATAGTTCTTTTTGTAGCTTGGTTGGAAAATTAATGATGAATTCTAATATTGTTGCAGTAATAGATTTTGGTGGTCAATATACTCATCTTATTGCTCGTAGAGTAAGAGAACAAGGAGTTTTATCTGAGATATTTTCTTGGGATGTTTCTCCTAAAGAATTAATTGAGAAAAGTATTAAGTCAATAATTTTTTCAGGAGGACCTAATAGTGTTTATGCTACAAATGCTCCAAAGGTCTCAGTGGAGACTATGACTTATTTGGAAAAGGAACATATCCCAATACTAGGTTTGTGTTATGGTCATCAATTTATATCACTATTTTATGGAGGAACAGTCTCTCCAGGAAATCAAAATGAATATGGAAAGACAATTATAACGATTCAAAATCAC
>JAEORJ010000225.1 GCA_016840945.1 Candidatus Gerdarchaeota archaeon | reverse complement strand
GTAAATTATCTTGATAGATATTATAGAAATGATCGGAAAAAAGGTGAGCGGTATGAATGGTATAGAAAATTCATGGCTGAGCATACTTGTCCAGATTGTCATGGTATGAAATTAATTAGTCAAAGATTATTAGTCACTGTTAATGGTAAAAATATTCATGAATTAGGAGAATTTTTCATCGACAAATTGATCAATTTCGCCGACTCAATAAAATTACCAGAAGAACAAGAAAGAGCTGGTAATCAAGTGATTTTCGAATTAAGGAAAAGACTTCAACTCCTTAGTGACATTGGGTTATATTACCTACGCCTCAATAGGCAGGCAAGAACACTTTCAGCAGGAGAAGCACAACGAATAAAACTTTCAACACAACTTGGTTCCGAGCTCATGGGAATGTTGTATGTTCTTGATGAACCCAGTATTGGTCTTCATGTTAGAGATAGCAATAAGATAATAGATATTCTAAAACGATTGCGAGATTCTGGTAACACAGTGATCGTTATCGAACATGATTTAGAAACAATCTCAAATGCAGATCATATAATAGAACTAGGACCTGGTCCTGGCATTCATGGTGGAACTATTGTTGCTGAGGGTTCTTTTGAAAAGGCATTAAGTAATCCTAACTTCTTAACAGGACAATATATAACTGGAAAAAAGAAAATACCCTATCTTGGCAAATCAAGAGAACCCAATGGTAAATCAATAAAAATTATCGGTGCTCGAGAGAATAATTTGAAGAATATTGATGTAGAGTTCCCATTAGGAGTTTTCATTTGCATCACAGGAGTTTCCGGTAGTGGTAAGAGTACACTTATAGAAGATATACTAGGGAATAGGGTTCTTCATGATATGCGTGATGCAAGAGTTTTGCCAGGTAAACATGATGACATAAAAGGTATAGAGAACATCACTGATATTAGAATAGTTGATCAATCACCTATTGGAAGACATTCACGTTCAACACCCGCAACCTATGTAGGAATATATGATAAAATCAGGAAAATCTTTGCTGAAACACCAGAAGCCCAAAAACGAGGTTATACCTATGGACGATTCAGTTATAATAATCATGAAGGACGTTGTTCTGAGTGTAATGGTGAAGGTATTGTTAGAAGTGAACTTCAGTATATGCCTAACATTCAAACAATCTGTCCAGTTTGTAAAGGTGCAAGATATAGCGAAGAAGTTTTAGAAATAACTTACAACGGAAAAAATATGGGTGATATTCTAAACATGACTTTCGAAGAAGCTAACAAATTTTTCAAGGACGATAGACTCATACATCATAAAACTAAGACTTTGATTGATTTGGGTTTAGATTATCTCAAATTAGGTCAACCCGCACCAACATTATCTGGTGGTGAAAGCCAGAGGCTTAAATTAGCTAAAGAACTTGGCAAACTGAAGAAAATCAAAGATAATCTCTACATCATGGATGAACCAACAGTAGGACTTCATATGGATGATATTAAAAAACTCCTTAAAACAATCAATAAGCTGGTTGATGCAGGAAATACTGTCATCGTTATAGAACACCATTTGGATGTCATTAAATCAGCTGATTATATCATTGACATGGGTCCAGAAGGTGGTGCTGAAGGCGGACAAGTAATTGCTAAAGGATCTGTAAACGATATTATCAACTGCAAGAAATCCTATACAGGTCAATTCCTTCAGAAAGTAATTAACAATTAGCTGGAGGAATTACCATGTTTTACACATTTTACCTATTACTTTGGAGTGATTACTATGGAGAATCCTGAACTTAGAAAACAATATGAAATCGCTTTAGAACGATTTATCGAAAAAGCTAAGAAAGATAAAAAAGTATTAGCTTTGATTCTCTATGGAAGCTTAGCTTATGATGAAATCCATGAAGGATCAAATATCAATGTTTATGTTATTACCACAGAAGGACAACATCGATGGACAAGACTTGTTGAAAATAATATCCCTATTGATATAGCAATCTATAATCAAAATGATTTCAAGAGAAGAATCCAAGGTAGGTCAGAAACCATTGCTTATCAGCAAGTATTATCATTCAGTAAATTAGTTTTCTCTCGAGATGAAACATTTACCAAATTCTATAATAATATTGGTAGGAAATTAGGAACACAAGATAGAGCAGCTATGCAAATGTTCTATTATATGGCAATATTATATGATTTACAAAAGGCTGAGAAATTTCTCTTCATAAAGAATGATCTAGTTCATTGCTTTTACTATTTATTACATAGTGTAAGTGAACTAGGTTATTTTGTTTGTTACAAAAATTTCACTTATCCTCCTCGCGAAGTCTTACAAAAGTTAAAGGAATTTGAACCTGATCTTTATCAGGAAGTTTATCTTAATGTCTTACAAAATCAGGTAACTAAAGAAATACTCGAGACTGCTATAACTAAAGTTTATGCTTATCTAGATGCTTTGGACCTTGAAATATTCAAACCAGTTCTTGACTTCATATCAAATAATGACGGTACAGCAACTCAAACTGAATTGGATGATTTCTTCATACCCAAAGGTTTACGCTTAGTAGATATTGGTCATCTACAAAGAAGAAGAATTATTCGACATACAATTGTTCCTGTTCATATTACTAAGAAGGGATTAGTTGAATACAATGAAGCTCAATATCATTTTGATTATAATACCTTCAATCCAGAAGAAATAATTCCTACACATATTGGTCCATATACTGTTGATAGAGCAATTGTTCAAAGAGATTATCAAAAGGCACTGGATGACTTGGTAACAAAAGCAAAAAATGATGAATACGTTTTATCCTTCATACTCGCAGGTAGTTTATCACATGATACTGTTTGGGAAAAATCTGATTTAGATGTGCTAATTATTACAAGTGATGAAGTACATAGAAATTTCCGCTTATTGCTTGAAAATGATGTCTACTATGATGCGAATATAACTACAAGAGATGATATCAGAAAGAGAGTCCAAAGATTTATTGATGGTAGTTTCACACATTCTTGGTTCTACAAAAGCAAATTGCTATTCACTCGTGATGAATCAATCCACGATTTATATGAAGATGTTAAAAATATTGGATCAGCTGATTTAGAGGATTCTGTTCTGTTGAATTATGTTTTTTGTAGAGATCTGATTAAAAAAGCTGAAAAAGCATTATTTGTTAAGGAGGATCCATTGTATAGTTTCTACTTTATAATGGCTGCAATTAGACGATTAGCAACCATTGAAGTACTGTTAGCTAAAATAATCCCTCTTAGAGAAGTAGTGAAACAAGCATTAGAAATAAATCCGACATTCTTTGGTGTAGTTTACAAAGATTTAGCACTAAATACCAATAAAAACAAAGAGACTATTGAACAAGCACTAACTCAAATTAATGGTTATCTCGATGAAAGAATGGATGTTATTATACAACCAATATTAAAGTATCTTGAAAAAGAGGAAGAAGTAACTCACTACAATTTGAAAGTAAAATTCAACAATATCAATTTACCAATTGACTTGACAGATTTTATTAAAAAAGGTTATATCATCCAAACTGAAGCACCATTCCGATTTGTTCAATATAGTAGTGAAGAGATGACTCAACCAGCTTATATGCTTAATAGTACACAACAAGATGATATGATGATGGACTTATAATCAATCCATCACTTTTTTTATCATTAATCCAATTTAGTAGTTAAAGTAAAATTATGATCTAGTGTTGAGATTAATGTATTACCAAATTTTGTTTGAATATATGCAGTTACTTTAAATGAATAATCTAAACCCAAAGTAACATCGTTCGGATCTACCCAAACACCTGTTGTAACAGTTTTTAATCCTTCAAAATTATAGATTATTGTCCAATTATTTGTGCCTATTACTTTTTGATTAGTAGAATTAATCAATTCTATTGTAAACATTGGCAATTTGAATTGCCAATGACCGGGATTATTAATCGTTACATCTGCATAGACAAACATAAAGGTACCATCTTTCACTTGATAGGTGAAAGCTCCATCATCAACAATATTTACTACACCTATTTCTGAATCCCAATTTGCTGCTAGTGTGTCAATAATTGGTATAAAAATAATTATTGTTAGTATTAGCGCAGGTATAACAACTTGTTTATTTTTTACCAATTTTTTATTGAATTGTTTAAATCTCCTCATAAGTGATTTGTTTTTTGTTTTCTTTTCTTCACTATTTGTTAAATTAGCTTCTGTTTCACTGATACCTTCTTCATCTTTTTGTTTTCTATAATTCAATAAAAATACTAATCCCATAATGGTGGCAATGGTAATTGCAAGAATAATTAATCCCTGAGTTGTTTTAAAGTAAAGCAAAATACCTCCCAAATAAGGTATTCTGCCAACAATAACACCAATGATTCTATCTTGATGAATTTGGAGTTCTACAACAGTTGGAAGTTCAATAAATGTATCATTTGAATCGGGATTATCACCTTTTGTTGTAAACCAATATTCACCTGTTTCATTATCAATATAAATACGGTTTACTCGGTGAACTATTGGAACATATTCTGGATCATCAAGAATATTTTCATATGTTGTTGCATTGATCTGATAAAAAACAATTACGTCACCAATTTGAATCTTAGAGGGATCAATTCCTTTAACGATTAGCATATCTTTTCTAATATCATTATCATATCTATTTGAGCCATAATAGATAGGTTCCATGGATTTTGATGTAACAATAACTAATGGTGTATCAGTATGTAAAGCTGCCTTAAGGACCCAATTAAAACTAAAAACTAGCAAAATAGTTAATCCTAAAAAAATAATTATCTCTGAAAAATCTTTTATTGCTTTTCTTTTAAGCAATTTTTTCTTTGTATTTTGTTTACTTCTCTTATCATTTTCTTGAGACATCCCTATAACCTCATAATAAAGTATTATGAAAAATAAGACTAAAATACGTTTGTAATTGAAATTATTCTATTCAATTAATTTATCAGTTAACTCTAATTTTGGTAATAATGATTTCTTTAGCTTTACAATTTTTGGATCAATCATAACTCTACAATATCCTTGATTGGGATTTTTCTTGTAGACTTTGTGATGATATTTTTCAGCTTCATAAAATTCCTTTAGTGGTTCCACTTCAGTTACTATTGGTTTATCCCAATATTCTTCTGCTTTCTTTATTTTAGCATTTATGATTTCTAGTTCCTTGGGGTCATTATAAAGTATTATTGAACGATATTGTGTACCTATATCATTTGCTTGTCGATTTTTTGTTGTTGGGTTATGAATTTCAAAAAATATTTCTAGTATATCCGCAAGTGTTATTTCTTTAGGGTCATAGATTATTTTTACTACTTCTGCATGTCCTGTTCTTCCAGAACACACTTGATCATATGTAGGATTTTTTGTTGTTCCACCGGCATACCCAGAAATAACTTCTAATCCTTTTATTTGATGATAAACAGCTTCAAGACACCAGAAGCATCCTCCTCCCAAAATAATTGATTTGAGATTTGTTACGTTTTTAGTCATCGTTCTAACCTAGATTTATTTTCTCACCAAAAATCTTAAAGCTGGTTAATTATATTCTTTAGTAAAAGACACAACAACCTTGTGAAAGTAAATTAACATGAAAATTTAGGTGGATAATCTTTGGAAGAAGAAAGTAATATCTCAATAGAAACTCATATTATTGGAATTGGTGGAATCTTTTTCAAATCAAAAAATCCTGATGAACTAGTTGAATGGTATAAATCTACTTTAGGATTTAGTGTACAAGTTCCTTATACAAAAGATGATACTGCTATAAGTTTTAGATGGAAGTCATTTGATGGTGAAAATCAAAATACTGTTTGGGCACCATTTAAAGAAGACACAACCTATTTTTCTCCAAGTCAAAAAAATTTCATGATAAATTATATTGTGAAAGATTTAGATGGATTAATGCTAAAATTGGAAAAGAAAGGAATAAAATCAAATGATTCTATTAAAGAATATCCATATGGAAGATTCACTTCAATAATGGATATTGAAGGTAATAAAATAGAATTCTGGGAACCAAATAGAGAATACTTTAAGGATAAATATTGACCAACTTCAAGAGCTATTGATATTTTTAAAATCTAAATGAATTATTAATTGATAAGGAGTTATTTTGTTATGACTCTAAATCAAAATGATATTTCTTTAAATGAAGAGACTATATTGGGTATTTTATTCAGCATTGAGTTGAATCCAAAAGATGAGGAAACAAATGAATATATCATTGAAAACACTCGAAGAATAAAGCCTAATTTTGAGTCTCTCGAGACAATAGGTAAACGTCGTCTTGGTGATCAAGTAAACTCTCTTCCTGATATTATGAAAACCTTGCAAGAAAAACAGTTAATCCAGCAAGAAGATGATTGTTTTTCGCTTACTGAATCAGGTAAGAAAATAGGAAAGAAAGTACGTACTCGATGGATAAGTGAAGGATATGGTGCGATTTTCGTAAAATGTGCTAATAGTCAAGCTTATGGTCAATTCTGTGAACGAGCTTATGGTAAAAATCTTATCCAATTTAATGTTGTAAATATGTATCAGCTTGACCTTCTCCTTCAACGATTAAAATTAACCCCATCTGATATTGTTCTTGATTTGGGTAGTGGTCTCGGTAAAATTACTGAATACATAGCTAATGAAACAAACGCGAAAATAATTGGAATTGATTTTTCAGTTAAAGCAATTGAATGGGCTAAAGAGCATACAAAATTAAATGAGAAGTTATCTTTTGAAGTAATGGATATTAATGAATTAGATTTCCCTGCAAATACTTTTGATGCTATAATAGCTCTTGATGTCCTCTATTGGGTTGACGATCAAGCTTCTGCAATGAAAAAGATAAAAGAAATTCTAAAACCAAAAGGACGATTAGGTATTTTCTATGTTCAATTCAAATCACCAACAGACACCACTGATACTCTATCTGTTGATGACACAAAAATAGTCAAGCTCTTAAAAGAACTTGATTTCAACTACGATGTTCTAGATGTAAGTGATATTGCATTTGAAATGTGGAAAGAACAATTAATAATTGGTCAAGAAATGCGCCCTCAATTTGAACAGGAAGGAAATGTGGATATAATCGATGAACGACTTACTGATGGGAAAAATGTAGTAGCACGATTTGAAAAAAAGGAACAAAAAAGATACTTCATCTATGCACAAAAGAAGTAAATCTTTCTAGACTCTCATTTGAGCCTAGAAAATTTTTTTTTCTATTAGGATGTTTTTTGTCTCTTTAAATTCTTAAATTTAAAATCAGAAATTTTGTAATGGATTTTACATGATTTAGGTTTTAATTTTTGACGAACAAGTATGCTTATCACAACAACTGGTATAATGCCACCTATTGCAATTAAACTAGCAATCGACATATTACCAAAATAATCAACTGAAACTGACCATATATCATTTAGTGTTAAATTCAATCCAAAATCAATTCCTAATAAACTAATTATTTTAGGTATAAAGCTAGTAAGTATGCCATAATAAGCAACAGCTCTTGCATATCTGGGATCAACAACTTTAGCAGTAAATTCTGTGGTGTGAATGATATTTCCTTCATTGATAAATTGAATTTGACCAACAATTTTTCCTTTAACTACAGGTGTAACATAGAAGGTCACCTCATCTTCCACTTTGTCAAAATCAGTTTCAATTTCATTTGGAACCACATTGCAACCAGGTATAGTTGGTCGTATTTTTACTATTGGATTATCTAATTTAGTGCTTAATTGGGAACGTTGTTGGGTTTGTCTTTCACCTGTGATAGGATTTTGTATAGTAATAATTTTTTCTTGCTTAATATCTGAGATATTGATTATATATGGATAGTAATTTTGGGGATTCATTCTATCAAAATAATTCATCGATATATGTTTCAAGTAATCCTTCTCATCGGATTCCTCAGTTTGCATTAATTGAGAGGTAACAGGTTGCTTTTCCATAGACATTTCTCTTTTTCTCTTTAAATCAGAGGTAGGAGCTTTTGGAGCAGCAGGAGCTGGGGGTAGAGGTTGAACACTAATTTTCTTTTCATTTTCAAGTATATCTTCTTCCTCATCTTCCTCTTCTTCTGCTAGTTCAAATTCATCAAAGACTTCGATTACTGATGGTTCATCTTCTTTCATTATTGCTCGAGGAGGACTTTTAACATCTTCACCCATTTCCATTCGAGGAATAGTACTCGCAAAGTGTTCTTTTTCAATATCTCTCATAGATTGCTTTACTGAACGATCAAGCTCAGTTAGTTCATAAAAAGCAATAATGTATTGCTTTTCACCTTCGAAATCAATTATCCCTGATTCGATAAATTCAACTAGTGCATCACCACTTTCAAATTTATCTTGAAGATTCTGAATCTTGTTCTCCCAAGCCTTTTCTACTTCTTCTACATTAGTGAATTTTTCATTAGTAAAAATAATCAACATTACTTTTTTATTATTTGATATTTGATTAGCTTCAAATAACAAATATTCATCTGTTTCATTAAGAAGACCTGTTATGCTATATTGGTTTTCTAGTATAACAATATCTCCTTCTTTGTAAGGAATCCCAACCATTTTTATCACTTTAAAATTCTTACTTTTTTAATATCATAGTTAGATATCTCAGTAACAATATTTTTTCCAAATAAAAATTATTGGAAATGAGAAAAAAGACTAAAATTTTGCACTAAGATGGAAAAACGGTTTCTAAACTATCTTGTAAGATTGTTTATTATCTATTGATACTTCTGTAATTATAACATATAATTACTAAAAGGGATGTTTAATGAAAAGATTATCAGCCAAAATCAAAACAATTATTATTTTATCTGTTATTTCTTCATGTGGTATTGTATCAGGTCTCATCTCTTGGAGTGTTTTAAGAGAAGAGAAAGTTAAAGCTGAAATTCGAATTTTAGAGGATAGTGATTTTAGTGAGATTTATTCATTTCCTGGTATTGGCACAATAAGTGATCCATATCGCATAGAAAACTTAGAAATTTCTACAAGAAAAGATTATGGTATTTTTATTAATAATACCAGCAAGTATTTTGTTATTCAAAATTGTGCCATTACTGCTAGATTTTCATGTATTAAAATTGCTAATATAAAAAATGGCACAGCAAATATTGATCATAATATATTAGGTATGTTTATTGATAAAAATACAAATTATTATCATTATTCTATAGGTTTAATTGATCTTTGGAATTGTTCAGCTAGTAAAATTACCAATAACATCTTTCCTTATGTTTCAATATATGGTATCATAATTCACAATTCGCCATTTTCCATTATCACTAGAAACAATTTTTTATCAAAAATATTTTTCGATGGTATATCTATATATGATTCACAATTCTCTTCAATATCATTTAATTCATTATCATACATTGATCATGATACGGGTATAATTGTAGGTAATTCAGATTATACAAATATTATAGGTAATTCATTAAATTCTACAGCTGGAAATACTGGTGCGGGAATAGCCTGTAGTATGAGTAATAATATTGAGGTTAGTTTTAATAAGATATATAGATTTACTTATGGTATTAATATACAAATTTGTTATTCCTTAATAATCAAATATAATCTAATAAACTATACAATTTTTCAAGCCATTAGCTGTATGAATACCGCAAATTCGTCCATAAATAATAATTTGATATATAAAAGTGTAAATGGAATTTCTCTTAGTCATAATAATACTAATAATTTAATTTTTTATAATGAAATTTCTAACTGTACGTTTTTTGCTCTTAGCTGTAATTCTAATTCAGAAAATAATAACTTTGTTTATCAAAATAATTTCCTTTATAATAATTTAAATGGCTTCAATTATCTTGATGAAATCATTTATGAACAAGCATTTGATAGAGGATTGGAATATTGGTATAATCCAGAATTATTAGTAGGAAATTATTGGTCAGATTTAATCTGGAGTGAATCAGCAATTTATGAAATCGCTGGTGGAACAGCCTGTGATCTTTATCCTTCACAATATCCCTTCATAATATCTTTTGGTGATTAATTTGTAAAAATTATTAACAAATTAATCAATTTTATTTTTATCAACAAATAAGTTTTACTTGTCCTTTTTCACTTCCAAAATATAATTTTTATAAACATCATATGCTTGTCGATTTCTAGTTTGATAAGTCCAAATAGCATCTGATGGGCAAAGATTTACGCAACCATTACATCCAACACAGTAAAATTCAATAAATTTAGGTGTTTTATCTTCTGTTAATTTGATGGCATTACTCGGGCATATCTGTGTTGCACATAAACCACATTTAGTGCATATCTGTTTATCTACTCGTTTAAAACCAACAGTTAGTAACATCTCCCATCGCCAAGTAAAAATTGCTGCCCAGATTATTAGTAGAATTTTTGTTGAAGGTTTCCATTCATGAATTTGTTTTTGTAAAGGATTTGTTTTTATAAGCTTATATCTTTCAACAATTAGCTTGCCAAATTCCTTTGCTTGATTTTTAACTTCCTCTGTCATTTCCTTCATTTTTTTTCCAGAATTTTTCTTAGCTTTCCAAGCTCTGATATTAACAGTTATACTTCCTTTGATAAATCCTAAACAATATCCTGCTGTTCGTTGTACTGCTCGATAAATATTCCACAAAGTATTACCTACCATGGTGTTATAGGTAGCAAATACAAAGAAAGTTTTTTTCTGGAAATCCATTTTTCGCAATATTTTTGTGGTTAATCTTGGTGCTCTTAATGAGTATGATGGAGCCCCAATACCAATCAAATCATAATCTGCAAAATTACAGCTTAAATCTTTTTTAATTCTTATATAATCAAAAGTGCTTTCTTCATTTTCATTAATCCCTATGGCAATTTCAGAAGCAAATTTAGGTGTTATCCCAGTACTAGAAAAATATACAAAGGCGCATCTCATACCCATCAAGGTTAATTGTCATTTCTTAAGATTTTTGATTTTAATGTTATTAAAAGAAAACATTTAACATTTCATTTAAGCTAATTGATTAAACCATGATCTTTTCTATTTAAACATTGGATAACTTTTAAAGTGTGGTTTGAAACAAAAATAAGTGGCGATAATTTGTATTTAGAAATGCTTCTAGAATGTAAAATTGGAATTTAAATTGTAAATATTTATTAGATAATTTGAAATCTATTCTAATAAGTACACTAAGTGAAACTAGAAAAATTACTTGAAATGAGAAAAAGTTCTTAATTTTTACAAAATAAGCTTAATGTATGAATTTCAATAGAAAATTCGGAGGGGAATGTTATTCAAAAAACTTGGAGACTAATCAATGTATTCTTGAGTTTGTGGTTTGTAATTATTTTATCATCTTTACTAACATTTAGTTTGATTTCATATACTAAACAAAGCGATTTAAACAATCCATATAATATCTCAGAGGATTTAGCGGTTATACCTCAGGTTGGTTCCTCTGTCAATTATACCAATAATGTTTTAATTTTGTTTTCAGATGGATTACGATATGATAAATTACTAGAAGCAAATACTCCTAATATTGATCAATTACGTTCAAACGGTGTGACACTTTCTAATTATCGTGCCAACATACCAAGTTATAGTCATGTTAATTATGTAGCAATAACAACTGGTTCGACACCAAATATTACTGAAGCTTTTACAAATGATTATAACACAATGGTAACTTTGCCAAATCTCTATAGTTTAGCACAAGATAATGGTTATTCTACTGGAGTTGTTACTGTAAGTCATTCGTGGTTTGATCTTTTTGGAGATTATTGGGATAATTATGTTTACTTACCTCAGTATTTCCATGAAATAGGTGCTAATTATTATGTTTCAAATGCGTCATTAGTTGAACTCCCTACAATGTTTAGTAATATTCAATTCATTGCTTTTGATGATACAGACACAGTCGGACATGAATTTGGGGCAAATTCAACTGAATATATTGAAACAATAGAATTGGTAGATCAATATGTGGGTCAAATTATTGCATTATATGATTCATTGGGTAAATTAGATAATACTACTATTGTTTTTATGAGTGATCATGGTATGCATGATTTGGGACAACATGGTGGGATAACTGATCAAGAAACTCATGCTACGTTAGTTTTAAGTGGGAAAGGTATACAAAATGATAGTGTTCTAATAACCGAACAATATCGAACAAATTCACTTATCCCTACACTACTAACAATCTTAGGTATTCCTTTAGCTCCACATATGAATGGTAAAATAATCTATGATGCTCTTGATTTGCCAATAGAAGCAAAAGCTAAATACGCTATACAGGCAAGTGAAATAATCACTCAACAAATAGAAGTGTATCTGGAAAAAATACCATTATTAACTAAAACTAGACGCAATTGTTATACAACTATCATTTCTACATTAACAGATTCTATAAGTGATAGTAAATCAACTTATGCTACAAATGATTTTCTAACTGCCTATCAAAATGCCAGAGAAAATGAACAAACAGCTCGTGAAAGCTTAAGTCAGCTAATTAACGAATTTGATAATAAACTAAGTTATCTTAGAATAGGTATCATTGGTTCAATGTTTGTACTTGTTATTATTATTCTAATCGTGGTAAATACACGTTTCAGAGAAAATTACAAAATTTACAGAATCTTAAACAAAAAACTGATACTTGGTCAAATTTGTGGATTTGCTGCTTTTATTTTGATACACTTTGCAATCACTCAATATCATTTTGCTGCTAGATTTATAGGTTCAACTATGCAACTTTTACTACCAAATCTTTATGGTTTAATCGCTGGAATTATTGTGGCAATATTTCTGCCTTGGTTGATCAATTATCTAATCAATCGTAAGAAGTTTAGTGATTATAAGTCATTTAAAGATTGGAAAATTGATTTTCTACAATCTTCTATAGGTTCACTTATATTAATAACAATAGCAGGTCTTGGATATGCTACTTTCTATATCTATAATTTCGGAATTTTTCCAGGGGTTGAAGTACCAATTATAGGCTACTTTTATGCTTATTTGATTCTAGGTATTTTAACTGCTTTTGTTGCATTGGTTGGTCTAATTCTAACAATAATTTTTGGTATTACTTATTCCAAAATGATGAAACAACAATGGTTGAAAGAACAAGCCGCTAAAATTTATGCTAGTAAATAATTATGAGAGCTAAAAAGCTCTCTTTTTTTACTTTTATTGATAGTTGATACTTATTTATTTAAAACAAAGACCTTTTACTTAAACATCAATCTATTTATAAAACGATTTTGGAATTTAATAACCAAATGGTTATAAAAAACAAACGAATTGATTAAATATTAGATTGTACTAATTATTGTATGATTAGAAGAAAATTCTAATCGGATGGTTAATAGGATTGCCTCCTCACAATTGGAGGTGAACTATAAATGGCCGCACCACCAAAGAAACAAGAACCTAAGAAACAACCTCAAAAACCAAAGAAATAATACAATTAGAGGTTAACTTACGCTTAATTTCAAACGTTTTACCCGGGTAACAGGTAAGATAGTTGAATACTTCGAATGAAAGTTCGAGGGTCGATGTATTGGGTTAATGTTTTCTATTAACTCAATACAGATTTTCAACCAATTTTTTATAGTTTTCATTCTTCATAAGAGATAGCTATTTTTACTATTTTATCGATTTTACCGAAATAAGGTCTTTTTTTTGGAGCTAATAATTGTAAAAACCATCTTTTCTTATCTAAAGAACAGTATAAGCTTCCACTTTCATCTTCAATAAAATAAATTCTATTTTTGGGTTCAAAGTAAACAAAAGGAATTAATGGTTTTGAATATCCTTCCCATTCTTTTCCATGATCAAAATCCTTCTCGTATTCATAAAGCGAATGATATAAAACTGGTTCCCATTTTCCATCCTCTAAATAATAAACTACTTCATTATGTACTTCAAAAGCTTTTATGGAACTATAATATCCATCCTTATTTTCTCTTTTAATTTTAAATTGCCCAATTTTTTCTTTTTCAGATGGTTTTATTTCATGAAGATTAAAACTTGCTAAAGTATCAATTTCACAAACTGAAGGATTTTCAGGATCACCAATTACTCTCTCAACAATCTTAATTAATTTCTTCTTGTGCATAAAATACATAATTTGTTTGTTCTTATTAAATTTAATCCACTTTACTAACCTTAAAAGTAAATAAAATAAAAAAAAGAGAGAAAAAAGTATTTGTTATGCGACAAATACTTCTTCGATTATCTTTAATGCCCAATCAATATTTTCTTTGGTAATAACTAACGGAGGAGCAAATCTGATAATATTATCATGGGTTTCTTTTGCTAAAATTCCTTTATCCTTCATAGCAACAGTAAATGGTCTTGCTTGTCCATCAAGTTCAATAGCAATTAACAAACCTTTACCTCTGACTTCAATAATAGGAACTTTAGTTTTCTTTGCTGCAATCTTCTTTAAACCATCCATAAAGAGTTTGCCCATTTCTGCTGCACGGTCAGCAAGCTTTTCACCAATAAGAACATCTAAAGATTTCATTGCAACTGCTGATCCTAATGGATTGCCACCAAAAGTTGAACCATGAACTCCTGGAGTGATTACATCGGGACCCATCACTTCAGTGGTTGTTACAACAGCTGAGACGGGATAAACACCTCCACCTAAGGCTTTCCCTAAGAGAAACATGTCTGGTTTAACATCTTCATGATCACAGGCGAATAATTTACCCGTTCTACACAATCCTGTTTGGATTTCATCAGCAATCATTAAAACATTATATTTGGTACAAATTTCTCTGACTTTCTTAAGATAACCTGCAGGAGGTACTTTTACTCCAGCTTCACCTTGAATAGGTTCTACTAGAAAACCAGCAACATTTTCTGGACCAAGTTCAAGAATAGTATTTTCTAGATCTTCAACATCTCGATAAACTACTGATACAAATCCTGGAGTGTATGGGCCAAAATTACCGAAATATCTACCATGACTAATATCAGTACTAAATCCTACAATGGTAATTGTTCTGCCATGAAAATTGTCTCTACAAACAATTATTTTTGCTTGATTTTTAGGAATTTTCTTTTTAAGATACCCCCAAGCTCGAGCAACTTTCAAACCTGATTCTACTGCTTCTGCACCAGTGTTCATAGGTAGAACCATAATACCTGCTTTCTTAGGATCACTTATGTGAGGTTTCATAACATCACATAATTGCTTCAAAAATGGTCCCATTTTATCATTATAAAATGCTCGAGATGTTAAGGTTACTAAATCAGCTTGCTCTTTAAGAGCTTTAATAATTTCAGGATGTCTGTGTCCAGTATTATGGCTCGAATAAGCTGATAAACAGTCTAAATATTTCTTACCTTCTGGGTCATACACCCAAACACCTTCTGCTTTACAAATAACTACAGGTATTGGATGATAGTTATGAGCACCAAAGGTTGTATCCATTTCCATTAATTCTTTTGAACTTGGCATAACAATCAGACTCACATTAAATTAATGAACAACAACTAAGTTATTACTGCAGAAAATTCCTTCTAACATCTTAATAAAATTGTTGGAGAAACTGATTAAGTACCATTCATTAGTTTTACCTTGTTTAAAACACAAATGCTTTATTTTAGCTCTTCTTTCTACTCCTAAATTAATTGTATTACCTAACTTTTTATGTCTTAATTTTAACTCATTAGTATAGCAATAGGATGAGATCATTATTGAAAGAGATAATCGATGAAATTCCCGAAAAACCAGGTGTTTATTTCTTTCTAGATGAATATGGACTCATCTTGTATATTGGTAAATCCATTTGTTTAAAAAAGAGGATTACTGACCATTTTAGAAAAAGTCCCGATAAGATTTTCAAACAAGTTTTTTCAAAAGACAATACTACTTGGCGTACTCCAATGTACACATGGGATTACACCGCAAAATATCTCGAGAATATGCCTTCTTTACTTTATAACAAAGAACGTAAGAAGAAAGAAAAAATCATTTCTCGAACAAAAGTTATCAAATATATTGTTACTGAAACTGATGATGAAGCATATACTCTTGAGGGGAGTCTTATCTCGATTTTTCGTCCTGAGATAAATCGGATGTCTTTCAGGTATCCTTTTGTTGAAATAACTTTAGGTGAAGAGATACCTCGTATATTAACTTCTTATCAACCATTAGATGATGCGAGTTATATTTATGGACCATTCAATATTGCATCCAATATCGATTTGGCGATGGAAGGTTTTTTTATGGTCATTCCTGTTTGCAATTCGGAAAATCCTATTAATCCTAATGGTCGTTATCCTCATTCTTGTTTTCGTCATCAAGTTAATCGTTGTCTTGCACCTTGTAAAGATGCTAATTTCAATTCTAGTGAATATCAACAGCAAATTGAATTATTTATCCATGAGTTGGAAGATAATGGTCAAGGTGTTCTCAAGGAACTTAATCAGCAAATGAATGAAGCAATAAAAACAGAAAATTTTGAAGGAGCAGCAATCATTAGAGATCGCATTCACGCAATAGAAGAGCTCTTTTCTCATAAAGCTATGCC
>JAEORJ010000224.1 GCA_016840945.1 Candidatus Gerdarchaeota archaeon | reverse complement strand
AGCTATAAATTCTACCAACTATTATTGGATTATCATTTTCTTCATCGTTTTTATTATATTTTAATAAAAAGAAATTCATTATATCTTCTGATAATTGAGGAGGTTTTATTGGTGAATACTCCTTATAATATAATTCTTGATCTTTCATTTTTTCCAGTTTTATCTGAGAGAATATCTCAAGTGGTTTATTATATAACAATCTATTTGATATGAGAGTCAAAAATGCCTCTTTAAAAACAAAACAAGAATTCATAAAATCCCTTCGTTCAGCATCACTGTCACTAAATAGAGCTAATTTCTGATTGATGTTATTTTTCAAGTTATTTCGTAAATAGTTATCAATTGTTTTCTCATGAATCCATATCTCATTAGTATCTTTAATATCCTTACTAATTCTGAAAATAGTTCTAAAACTTTCATAAATATCAATATCCCATTTTTTGAATTTGACAATTATTTCACGAATTTCCTTACTATAATCAGATTCTCTTGATGGAAAAGGTATAGTCTGTAATTGCTGTGAAGTTACATTAGTTGTTAGCTCTTTATAATTTATACCAGTTGCTTTAGAAATATCATCCAATTCATTATTAGAGAGAGTTTTATTAATTGATTTCAATTCCTCAAGGTATTTTTTTGCTTGAGGAATACTAACTTCTTGAACACGACCTAAAAAGCCAGTTTCTAAATATGATTTCTTATTTTCATTTGTGATCTTCCCTTTCAAAATATCATTCTCTAATTGTGTAATTATACTTATAATACGTTCAGCGATTATTCTAAATTTAGGGCTAACAAATTGAACATCTATTGTTAATTTCTTTTCATTTTCATATTTTTGACCTTTTGATGAATCATACTCTTTGATTTTATTCTCTACTGATTCAATAATTCTATTTAATTGACCTATTAACCAAGTTCTGGGACCAGAATACGATTGAATCAAGTCAAAAATAAGACCCATTTCAATTGTTAATGATTCAGTTATATTATAGAAAAATAGTCCTTCATTTGAAAGCAAAGGCATATTCTTCTTAGAAAGATCAATTTTACCAAAAACATATTCATGAATCCAACCAAAGGTTTCACTTATTGCTTTATCTAATATATTAAGTTTAAAATAGGAACATTCTGGTGAAGCTTTAGGTAATTCAATATCGGTTTTTTTCATTTTTTCTTTTTTCTTGGTTGGGGCGTTTATTTTTTTAGTGCTAGCTTTTACTCTTTTTTCAGTTTTAATATCAATAATATCCGTGGTAGGTAATCCTGGTGTCAATGAAGGTTTTAAATCAGCGTTTTTATTCATTTCATAAAATAATTCATCTAAATCCAATCTTTTCTTAAAATTACTGTTAATGATTTCTGCAAAATCAATTAAGTAATCATCAGGCACAATATTTTTTGATGAATGAAAAATAGCTTTAATAAAATCAATTTGTAAATTATAATTTTCAATAATTTGGCAAAATTGCTTTAATAAAGGTTCTTCAAATGGTATAGACCCCATTTCATTCAAATAATTTTCAAGAAAATTCAAACCTATTCTTTGAGTAGTAGATTTCATTTGATCAGTAATTAGATTATGAATTACTCTTTGTGCAATACCTAATGGTCCTCTATTGCTTATTAGATTTTCAACGAACTCTATTAAAATTGAAAGTAATTCCTTTTCATAAAATCTCTTAATTCTCTCGAGTAAGTCATTTGAAAAAGATACTAATGGCATAAGACCCGATTGTAAAATGAAGTGATATAATTCAGTAGAGATTTTCTCTTTGAAGACTTCGTCTTCTAAACAATCATCAAATGTTTTTTTAATCTGCTTAATTTCGCCAGCATACTCCAATTTACCAAAGAATTTCACAAAAGGTATCCTTGGAAAGAATGGTGGGTAATATTGATTTTCTAACCAAAGAATGAACTGATTAATTTGATTTGTAAGTAGTTCATCATTTATTGGCAAAGCTATAAATCTATCCTTTTCTTGAAGGAAATTAGCATTTTCATAGAATAATGATTTTTTAGCTCTTTTACGATAATCTTTGATTGCTTCATTTAATATTTCAAAAGTCTCTTTAGGTGTTGGAGTATATCCTTCTATATTACCTTTTACTAATTTTTTAGCAAACTTGGGTTGCTCACAAATTTTTACCATAATGGAATAACATAATTCACTCAAAGCTAACTCTTGTTCTCGAGTTAATTCTCCTTCTCGAACAATTATTGCGACACGCATTTGAGTGTTTTGTTGAATTTCCGGGCTAATCAAGCCTAACTGATCATTCATTTGTGAAAGATGTCTTATATATACATGAGCATTATATAATTCAGAATGACGAAGTTCACCTTGTTGTAACATCTCTTGGAACATATTTGACATACCAGATAATGCTCCACTGATTAATGTAGCATCAGCGTCCCCTTGTTGTAATATACCAGCAGTGATAAAAGGAACAGATCCTGTCATGACTACTAAATCAATTTTTTTAGCAATATTATCTGTTCCCATGTTAGGCACCAAGTAACCTTACTATATGCGAAAAAATACTTAAAGACATATAATAAAATCTTTTGCTCTATTTGACGCTATAGATGATAAAAATTTTTTTAGATTGTACTATTAAATCTAAAGTGAAAAGAAAGAAAAGAAAAAATTGAAAGCATCCAATATATTAAGAAGCAATTATATTTGATGCATCCAAAGTAGACTTCTATAAACATTAACTATTCTAGATTTTAATTCAGCAGAGGCTTTAGCTTCATTCATTTTTTCTAAGCCTTTGAGCACTTTTCTACAATAATCGCACTCTTCTCCATTGATTACTCTTTTGTTATCAATGTCTAGAATGACTTCTGTTTCATAATAGTCTTTAAGGTTGTTTGATATGCCAATTATATCATAATCACGTGGATCTACGAAAGTTTCAGTATACCAACTAATCCTTAAGTCTTTTTTATGGACAAAAAGTTTCATTGTAGCAATAGCTATTTCCATTAATGCTAAATCACCTGTGACAATAACAGTTTCGCCAGTCATAACTGGTTTCATAACATATTCTAATTTATCACCAAATGTTTTAAGCATTAAAGTAATACTTGCGCGAGCTTCAGGTCTTGAAGCTGGTGAAGTAGCAGTTGCAGTAGTAGTAGAAGCAGCTTGTGATGTAGCTTCAGCTGAAGTTCTAGCAGAAACTTCTTCTCTACTGGTTCTTGCAATAGTAGAGGCTCGATGTTGCCTTAAAGCTAAATTCTTATCAAGAAGTAATGTTATTACATGATCATCATGGAGGTAAGAAACCTGCCATAACCCACCTACTTGAGTTTTGAGATCATCTACATAGATTGGGATAGTAATATCTTTATTACAGCCTTTGCAATTAAGAGCTATTTCTTTTAATGGTACCCTTGCAGACAAAATTTACAACTCCGGACTATTTTTTAACAATTAATTTAGCTAAATTTATTCGTATATTATAACTTGCTGTTTATACTTTAAAGTGTTATGACAAAATCATCCGCTTAAGTTAGATTAGATTGTCATACATTTAATAGATACTAGTTTATTTTTGAAGTTTTACTAATATCTATGTACTATACTGAGATTTCCACTTAAAAGAACATTATTTTTACGGCAAATTAAGGCAAATAACCCATTCCTGCCATAAAAATAAATGTTATTCCAAAGAAAAATGATACTGAGGACAATAAAGCTAGCAATCTTTTACTTTTGAAGACTATTTTTCTTAGATCTTTCATATTGTAAGGGAAATATTTTACTTCCCTTAAAGTTAAGAACGGTAAAGCAGTTAGAACTCTTCCGATGAAGCCTACTGCTAAAGCAATTGTTATGGCAAAATACTGCTCATAATGAGGTGAATAACCACCTATACTTAGATTACCCATAAGAAAGTCTACCAAATAACCACCAAAAAGTGATCCTAGAAATAACATTACTCCATAACACATATTGAAAAAGCCAACATACGTACTTCTATCCTCTTCGGGAGTAACATCAATTAGATATGTTTGTTGAACCGCTGAAGTTAATCCTAAAGGAATACAGATGACTGCATGGAGTAAAATGACATGCCATACTTTAGTAGCAAACATATATGATATTGGCATAGCTGCAAGTATCAACCGATTCAAGAAAAGTTGTGTTTTTCGACCCACCAAATCTGAAACTTCACCTGAATAACGAATTGTTAGAACAGTAGCGACAGACATAACAACTGAGAAAACAGCTATTTCAAAATAATTTGCCCCTATATCAGATCTTTGCCTAATGGGGAATAAAGGCCAACACATTGACATGAAGAATGATTGGATGCTAAATATTATGTTATATTTCATGAAATCTTTTGATTTTAACATACGAAGGTATTTATTCTCAATTCTTTGTTTAGGAATCTTAGTTTTTTCTTTGGAAAATCTTAAAGCTTTTCTTGCTTTAGGTTCAGGAGTAATACAAATCGTTTGCATGGTTCTATTAACAATTGATTGCGGATCCCTTTCATCAATTATTGATCCTTCTACTAAGCATTCTTCTACTTCTATCTGTAGTTCTTTTTTCTTTTCATCACTTTTTTTCGCTAATAATACAGTTAATTGCTTAGCTCTTTTCTGTGCTTTTTTCTCATTGAAAGTAAAGATTATCACTGCCGATATTATTCCGGCAGCTAAACCAATAATGATGGTTAGAAACATATTCAAGGGAAATGATCTTGAACCAATGGAAAAACTACCCATTACATAATTCAATAGTAACCCACCTAAAATGGTGGATAAAATATATGATATTTGGGAGTACCAATTAACATTGCCAATGATTTTACCGCGTATTTTAAATGGAACAACTTCTCCCAATAATGCAGTCCAAGCTGGTACTCCTAAAGAAATCACTAGGGAAATGATACCAGCCATTACGATTATCATAATGATATTGTTAACGAATAGTAAAAGGATCCATACACTTGAGTAAAGAATGTTGGACAAAGCAATAAATATTGATCGTCTTCTGATCTTGTCAGACAAATAACCAAAAATAGGTTGAACAAAATTTCCTAACAGATTAGTAATTGCTCGAAGCCAACCCATCTGACCACTATTGATACCCATATCAATAGCAATGGTCGTAAGAAAAGGATCAACCATGCCTGTGCTAAAGGTAGCTAAAATGGAGCGACTATAGAGTTTCTCTCTACCAGGTATTTTTGCTAACTCACCATCCTGGAGATCTTTATCAGTAAACCCTTCAGCTTTATCAGGTATATCAAGAAGAACACCCTCAATCGTTGGTGAGATACCAATTTTATCTTGGCTTTGAGGGTTGGGGTCTGGCAAGGTAAGCTTATCCTTTATAGTGATGGTTTGGGAATAATTCGCTAAAGGACTGATAATAATTTTCACTAAAAACTTTATGTTACGTATGAAGAGATTCCTGATTTTATTTTTCCTAAAGTGGTGACTATATAGGGATAGAGGAAAAGGAACTAAAATTCCCACAAGAAATAATTAAAGTGGTGTAGGAACATCTGTAAAAAACAAAAGAATTAACAGCGAAAGAATAAAGAAAAAAGAAAAAAAAGAAATCAAAAATGATTTCTTTAATGTTATTCAACAAAGCGGCCTATTATAACGAGTAATCCACCGACTACGATTAACCAGCCGGGGATACCCCAAACAAGTGCACCAAGAATAATAATGATTATACCCCAGATGAGCAAATCAAATTCTAATAGTTCTGTAAATGTCTTAAGCACACCAATAAGTAAGGCTAAGGTAGCGAAAACAAGAACTAAAATTGGCCAAATAATATTTGGAGTGGCAATAAGCCAACCTAATAAGCCTGCTCCACCAATGTACCAACTGGTAAATAATGGAATGGCTACAAGGTTCAAAATTCCGAACACAATACCTGCGAGTCCGCCAATTAAAGTGGCTAGGAACCCGATCTTAGATAATTTAACCATAGTTGTAATAACTCCTATTGTTAGTAATAGTTGGAAATAGATTCACATCAGTGTGAATCACTTAACAAGAGGATTACTATTATTTCAAAGATACTTTTTTTTACGTAAAAAGTAGGTGAAGAGAGGATTTTGTCGAAAATAAGGATTAGGTGACAAGAAGTACGTATATTTCTATTAAACGAAAAGATTTTAAAATAAGATGAAACGGAAATAGAACGCATAATAGTGCCGTGTTAGCTCAATTGATATGGTTGCTACCATTCAAGGTGAAGCGGTAGAGCTCTCGGCTGTTAACCGGGTGGCCACAGGTTCAAATCCTGTACACGGCGCCATTTTCTTTTCTTTATAAATTTTCGCTATTTAAATTTATATAGCTCATGAGCATCGTACCTTTTAGACTAATTGCTTGTGTGATGATACGATGTTTGAATTAACACTTGAAGGCAGCTATTATGATATTGGTTATTTTTTAGGAAAGCATTTTGATTCTTATCGTTCAAGTTATTATTTTGATAAACTTACAAAAGATCAGATTGATTTTGCACTTGATTGTGAATTAGTTGTTCGAAAATTCTTTCCTGAAATCCTTGATGAAATTCAAGGCATAGCTGATGGAGGTGATTTGGAGTATACTAGTTTAATTGTTTCCGAACTTTCCATTGGATTAAATTCTGGTTGCACCGTTTTTACTGTTCCTGGTAAATATACTAAGAATGGTAAGATACTCTTTGCTAGGAGTATGGATTGGTTTAATGAAGCTCTCCCTTATTCTTATATCATGCATACCAAACCTTCTATGAAATATTCTAGTTTAGGGTTTACCGAAAGTTTAATTGGGAGATTTAGCGGGATTAATAAATCTGGTTTAGCAGTGGGTAATTCCAATTGTATCTGGAGTGATTTTAGGTCTGGAGTGATGAGTGGCATTGCTGTTCGTTGGATTTTAGATAATTGTCAAACAGCTTTTGAAGCTAAAGATTTCTTAGAAAGAATTCCTCATATTATTGGAGATAATTATCTTATTGTTGATAGTCATGGTTCCATCGCTAGAGTTGAAGCTTTTCAGAATCTTGTTGTGTCTAATATTTTTAAAGATGAATTTATAGCTACTGCTAATCATTATTTCTCAAAAGAATTCGATGAGATAGCACCTAACAAACCAAAACATAGTACTGATCGCATTGATTATCTAAATAATTGGATCAAAAATATAACTCAACCCATTGATTTAACCGATCTTAAAGAGATTCAAAGAGTACATGAAGTTGAACTTTGCCCACACGTTCGGGAATATTATAATAACAAACTTATGGAATTAACAACTTGTTGGGCATGGGTTGCTGAATTAGGATCAAATAAAATTCATCTCTGTATAGGTTCACCTTGTAAATATGAGTATTTTGAACACACACTTTAGTATTTTTATTTTAATAATCCTCATCTATTTCTCGCAATATTTCTAGTGCTCGTTCCAATTTGTTATTAATGAAAAAACTTACCTCTCCATAAAATTCATCTTCTAATATTCTTGATACATCTACTGATGCTTCTTCTAATGCTTTATGAGCTTCTTCAATTATTTCCCGCCTTTCTTCTTCCTCTTCTATCGTTGCGAACTTTGGTCCTACCTTTAACGATCCATTTCCTACTGCTTTTACAAAAAAGAAATTAAAATGATGTGTCATATTTTGTTCCCATTTTATTATTTTATTAACCATTAAAATTATTTTTTGCGCTTTTAATGAATATTCATACGAAGCGATAGTCTTTTAGATGATTTTAGAAAAGAAATAAAATAGATTAAAAAAGGTTGGTTATATGTCGGCTGTATCTGAAGATCAACAAGTAAATGCTGCTTATTCCACTAAAGAAATGGAAATCCTTGATCAATTAAAACTTATAGAGGGTTCTAGTCTCTGGGTTATTACTTATAAAAGAATGCGCCGAGACCAATTAGGGATGTTTGGATTTGCTATTGTTGTTTTCCTTTTAGTCTTAGCTGTTGTTGCTTTTCTTCTTCAACAATATGATAATTGGTTTGGTTTAGCTAATCCTACAGGTGATCCTTGGGATATAAACAATTACTTCATCGAATTTTGGATACCTGGTACAGAGAAATACGTTCGTTTGATTGCAGCTCCTACGCATATCATTTCAGGTGATGAAAATATGGCTCCTTGTTTACAGTATCCTTTTGGTACTGATACCCGAGGTTATGATGTTTTCTCAAGGACTGTATTTGGTACACCATTATCCATTGCTCTTGGATTATCTGGTCAGTTATTTACTACAATCATAGGAACAGTTGTTGGTGCAATCTCTGGTTATTACGGCGGATTTTTTGATGATATTATTCAAAGAATCAATGAATTAATTATTGGATTACCTGATTTTATCCTATTTATTTTTGCAGTAGCACTTTTCAGAGAATTAGCTACTACCTTTTCTGGTGGTTATTATATAATTGTTCTAACCATCCTCTCACTGATAAGCTGGGGAGGAACAAGCCTAATTGTAAGAAGTACTGTTCTGAGTTTGAAAGCAAGAGAATTTGTAGAAGCTGAACGTGCTCTTGGAGCTAGTGATAGACGTATCATCTTTAAGCATGTAATACCAAATGCTCTTTCACCTATTATTATAATTACTACCTTGGGTATTGCTGGTACTATCATGAGTATAACTGGTCTTGCCTTCTTTGGCTTTGGCGATCCTACAGCTGTCTCATGGGGTGATGATTTAGCCTACCATAGAGATAATCTACTAACTTATTGGTGGATGCCAACTTTCCCTGCAATGATGGTATTTATTACCATGCTTGGATTTAACCTCATGGGTGATGCTCTGAGAGATGCATTAGATCCAAAACTGAAAAGTTAGAGTAATTACTCTTTTTTCTTTTTTTTATGTAAATTTAACTACCTTTGAACCAGATGTTAACGTTATGATATCATTTCTCGAGATTGGTGCTTTTTCTATAAAATTCTGTTTACTGCAAAATTCGATGTCACTAGTAAAATTCAAACCCACTAATTTTTGCCCATGAATTGTTTTTTCTAATATATAACTCAATGGTGTTTTTTCTAATTCCTTTTCTAAAAAGTCTATTTCAGCTTTAACTGTTTTAGGTATGGATATGCCTTCTGATACAAATTCCTTAGCAATTAGAACGCCACCAATTTGATCTTCTGTTAACTCAGCTTTATTTAGAGGACCAGTACTAAAAGCTGGAACAATTATTACTTTAGAACTATCATTCACTAAATTTAGAATTGTTTTAACAACTGACCGAGCATTAATTATTGAACCAATAATAATTGCATTAGAACCAATTGCTTCTATTATCCTTCTTGCACCTGTTGAAGAAGTAAAAGAAGCTGAGTTTTTTGTAAGTAATTTCTGTTGATAAATTTCAATAGGGCTATTTCCAAAATCATATTTAGGTAATTTTAAACAATCACGTTCTCCCATCAACAATGTATCATAAATCTTAGCTATTTCATATGTCTCTTGCACTTCTTTACAAACATAAAAAGTTGTTATCCCTTTAACCATAGCTGTTGGGATAGTAGTGCTAGCTCTCAGTACATCAACAATAATAGCTATCCCATTTGTTGTTGCTGCAAGATTAGATCCTTCAAAATTTCCTTGTAAAATTATTTCCAAAGTACTCATCATAAATTTATTTTTATTACTAGTTTTTAAGCAATACCTAAGCTTAACAAATATTTTTTTACCTCTTTCATAGAAAAAATGAAAAAGGGTTTGAATAACATAACACATAAAACTCGTAAAGCTGTTGAACAAGGTTATACCAATAACCTCCAAAATCAATATTGATGAAAAATAACAATATTTGACCTCATAAAAGAAAAACAAATAAAAATAGACATTTGGGCATACTAGGAGGATAAAATTTTGAACTCTAAGGAAGATATCAAAAAACTTCTTTTGAATAATAAGGACGAAGAATTATTGGAACTTTTATCACAAGACAAAGTGGAAGATATTCTTATTGACATCGCTAAAAATGATTCCCAATGGAAATTTAGACGTGATGCAGTTAAAATACTTGGAAAAGGTAAGGTCTCTAAAGCTTTACCATTACTTAAAGATATTTTACTTAAAGATCATTTAACTGTGATGAGAAAAAATGCGGCAAAAGCATTAGGATCCATCTGTGATATAACTGCTGTGGATTCATTAATTGAAGCTTTAAAAACATCTAAGGATCCTTCAATTGTAATAGATGTTGCTAATGCATTAGGATGTTTAAAAGCTGTTGAAGCAGTTGAGCCATTGATTGTTTTATTACAGAAAAGTGAAGATGGAGAAATTAGAGAAAATATTGCTGAAGCATTGGGAATGATTGGAGACAAAAGGGCTATTGAACCTTTACTTCATTCACTTAAAAAAGATAATGAGGATTGGGTTAGAGGACAAGCAGCCGAAGCGCTAGGATTGATAGGTGATAAAAAAGTCGTTCCAGAGTTGATAGCAACCTTAGAAAATGATCATGGTATAGGGGTCTCTGTAAAAACAGCTACAGCTTTAGGTAAACTAAATGATTCAGCAGCAGTTGAACCACTTATAGCTTTTCTTAAGAAGAAGCCAACAGTTGATGAACGTAGAGCATTAACCTATGCACTAGGTGAGATTGGTGATAATCGTGCAGCTGAAATCTTCATTGAATCACTAGATAGTGATGAAGATGAAACAGTGCGATATTGGTCCTGTCTATCACTAGGATTTATGAAATATAAACGCTCAATTAATTCTTTACTAGATGCATTAGTTAAAGATGAAAGTTCAAGGGTTAGAAAAACAGCAGCTATTTCAATTAAACAGATTGATCCAAACACGAAGAAAGCTATCTCTGCACTCAAGGAAGCTAGTGAACAAGAACAAGACGAAGAAGTAAAAGAACAAATAAAAGATACTATTAAAGCATTAGCAAAAAATCAAGGATTCAAAAGTTCAAAACAACTATATGAATCATTAGGGATTTGAATCCCTATTTTTTATTCATATAAATTAATTTTAAATATTCAATACTAAAAGAAATAGATAAAAATTAAATTGAGAGTTTAACTAGTTATGAGCGTTCAAGAACTTTTTATTACATCAGTAGGAATTGATGTCGGAACATCAACTTCACATATGGTTTTTTCTAAATTACATTTAGTTAAACAAATGAGTCGATCATCCAAGAAATTTGAGATTGTCAACAGAGAAATTCTATACCGTGGTAAGATTTATCTTACACCACTAATTGATCGAGAAACTATTGATTTTGATCAATTATCAGAGATTTTCCAAATAGAATTTAAAAATGCCAACATTACAAAAGAGGATATTGATACTGGAGCAGTTATTGTAACAGGAGAAACAGCTAAAAAGAAGAATGCTGAAAAGATAGTTTCATTACTAGCAGCTGAAGCTGGAAAATTCGTTGCTGCCACCGCGGGACCAAATTTTGAATCTGTTATAGCTGCAATGGGTAGTGGAGCTGTTACCAGAGCCAAAGAATTAAAGAAAACTATAATGAATATTGATACTGGTGGAGGAACATCAAACATTGCTGTTATCTCACCTGAAGGCGACATTATTGATACTGCTTGTATAAATGTTGGTGGGAGACTTTTAGTTACTAATGGCAATGATAACATTGTTAGTAAAATTGAAGATGCTGCTCAAGTCATCGCTGATGAATTAGGCATTAATGTGAAAGTAGGTGAACCAATTAGCAGTAAAGACAAAGAACGCATTTCTAAGAGATTAGTAGAAACACTTATTGAAGTCATAACAAAAAATGAAAATATCTCTAAAGCAACCATGAAACTTATGATGACGCCATTATTGACTTTTGATGGAAAAGTTGATTATTATTCTTTTTCTGGTGGTGTTGCTGAATATATATATGGGAAAACCAAAGATTACTTTGGTGATATTGGGATGGAAGTTGCTAAAGAAATCAAAAAGCAAACTCATAAGGGAAATTTGAAGCTTCTTGAACCGCCAGAATTAATTAGAGCAACAGTTATTGGTGCAGGGCAATATTCTCTTCAAGTGAGTGGTGCAACTACATTAGTAACCGAGGATAATGAATTTCCAATACGCAACATTCCTGTTGTTGTACCTTATTTACCTCAAGAAAATCCTACAGAAGAGGAAATTAATCAAGCTATTACAATGGCATATAGACGTATAGATCAAAAGGAAGGCGAATCACCGGTAGCATTATCTTTTCATAAAACAATTGGATTATCATATGAACGACTAAAGACTTTTGCTAAGGGAATAGTATCAGCTGTACCAACTATTGTTAAACAAAAAACACCTTTAATATTAGTTTTCAGAGATGATATTGGTAATTCAGTAGGAAATGTTATGAAGCGAGAAACTGAATTAAAGTCCAATATTATATCGATAGATGAACTTGGTTTAAGAGAAGGCGATTATATTGATATTGGCGAACCCATGGCTAATAAACAAGTGGTTCCAGTTGTTGTAAAAACATTAATTTTCGAAAATTAAACCAAAAATGCTATAACTTAAACATTAATAAATGAAAAAAACAAACTCAAATGTGATTTTTATCACATTGAGAGAGTTTATTCACAAAAAACAGTAACTGAAAATAAATTACAAAAAAATATTGTTTTTAAAGCTTAAACAAATATCTTAATGTGAAATAAATAATTTGAACTACGGTCTCAGAGAAATATTAATTTAAAGGTGAAAAAATGAAGGACAAATTAATTGACTTAACAGTTAAACTAACTAATGCGGGATTTAAAATCTCAGGATTAGAGGTTGAGGCTTCTGATTTGGTTCGTATTCGATTTCAAGATTTAAAAGGACTTGAATTACTTGTTAATAGCTCATTTGCTAAAATAGACGAAGGAGAATGCACAAAAGAACAAATATTGAATCTTGAGAAAATAGTTGAGAAATTCTATGTTATAAAAAATGAACTTATTTCATCTGATGATGACATGTTCAATAAATTGTTAAAAGGATCTTAGAAAAAGAAATTAAATCTAATTAATATCCTGCAATTGGTTTAATGTTACAACTTCCATCTTTGCAAGAGTAACATGATGTCCCCTTATATTTTTGGGAACAATAAACAACTTTATTTCTAATCTTACACCAATCCAAATTGCAATCCATGCAATAACCTTCGGTTATTTTCTCAACTTTCGGTTTTTCTCTAGCTAATATTTTACCTTGCGATTCTAAAACAACCAATTTTTCAGTCATCCTTCTAATTCATCCATATTAGAATCCTATTATCAATGCTTTTTAACTAGCTAATATGCCGAGAATATTACAATAATACCAAAAATAAGGTTGAAAAACAGAAAATTTGCGTTATTGGCCGTCATTAATGCATTTATCATCAGAACATACAAAGCCTGCTTCGCCTTTATATTTAAATGAACAATAAACAACTTTGTCTCTGATAGAACACCAAGTAATCCAACAATCATCACAATAATTAACAGATAGTTTATCAATTGCTATTGGGATTTCCTCAGATTTTATTTTCTTTTCTGACTCTGTTGCCATTGCTATTCAACCATTTTAGCCAATAATTGTATCATTTTATATTATTTATAAAATAATGTATTCTTATTATTTCCAAATGTATTTTCTTTTTTTATTTTTTAAACCCAACAATTACTCTATAATATCATGAGTTAGTTTTTTTGATATTTTCAGTGATAATTTTAGAGAATTATTATCACTAGTTACTGACTTCATAATTGGTAGGTTTTGATGTAAAATATATTCATGTAGATTTAAGTTTAGAACAAGTAAACCAAATAGGAGATTACATACTTCACTATTGTTATATAAATCACGATGATTCCAAGAGAAACCTAAATCTTTGTCCTCAATATTCTCTGCAGCTTTAATCGGAACACTTGTGGCAGCAACAACTCCATCATTTAATTCATCATTTGAATAAATAAGTTTAGTATACCATTTTCCTTTTGTTCCACGAATGGTTATCCATCTTATATTTTTAGTTTCTAAAGATTCACTATTCAATTCATCCAAGAAACTATTTTTTGAAGAATATAATCGGTTCTTTTCTCGAAACAAGCCTTTTCGTATCAATTGATTTCCAACAGCTAATTGTTTTACTTGTTGGCTTTTGGAAAAGTTATTTTTACCAAATAGTATTCTGAAAATGAATTGAATAAATGGCTTTTCTAGCATATCAACAATTTTACAACCAAGATTTGGTGTTGCTATAAAGAGAACTGTCTTGACAGTTAATGTACCCCAACGTTTAGTGTTAATTTGATTACCATTACATAAATAATCATTTAGAAATTTTCTTAGTATCAAGCCACCCATAGATGCACCTATAAAATCTATTTCACAGTTTGTGGAAAATTTCCAATCATCTCTGATAGAATTCATACTACTAAATAGTTCTTTTGCTAGCATAGGAATGTCAGAATTAAAATTACATCGACCATCCTTTTTGGAATATAGATCAAAAACATAGATTTTCTTATAACCACGAGGATTTATTTGTTGATGATATTTTAGAGCTTGAATATAATATCGATGATCACCTATTTTTGGGGGGATTGATACTGAGTAACCCGGTATTATAACTAAAATTCGTTCATTGCTGGAATGTTGTATTCTATTTATAGTAATTACATCTGAAATTGACTTCACAGTAGATTTTGATGATGTTATCAATTTTGTACTAGTTATTGATTGAGATGAATAACCCATTGAAATCTAACCGCTTATGAAATCCTAAATCCATACTCGGTTGGTTTACTTTAAAAACAGCTAATTGGATTAATCAACTACCTCAATGTTATTTTTCGATAATAAATCAAGAAAGGATTTTTTTGATGACTGATTTATTATTTTGAATGTCTTTTGATATTCTGTTTTATTGATTTGTTTTAGTATTTTGTTCACCTCTTCCTTTCTTTCCACTGCTAAATTTCTTGGAATATAAGCATAAACCCGTTTTTCTTTTTCTACTATTAAAGCAGTCATTTCGTTGCCTAATCTTATTTTTGATTCCTCATATTCGATTGTGATATTGTCATTTGTGCAAAATAGCCTCTTCTTTGGTTTTAATGCTAGTTTCTTAATTAATTCATGATAAATGCTTTTCAATGAACCAATTTGGAGATCGTCTTCAAATCGAAAATAGTTTTCTTGATATAAATCCAACAATGATTCAATCATTGAATAAACATTAGCGATGTAGCGAATCATTTCTGTTTTAAAAATAAAGAAGAATGCACAAAACTTCTTTGAATGATTATCAGGGTCATTTTTTGAAGGAGAAACATAAAACACATAGATTAATGTACGGAAATTATTGTTGTAAGGAACGGGAATTGGTCCAAATAATCCTTTATTCTCTTCTTCTCCCAAACCCACAGCTGTGATACCATGGATTACAGTAGCAATAGCTTCACGTTCACTTAGAGAACTGATATTAAGAAGCATTCTTGGACCTTCGTCGTCATTGATAGCTGAAAGCATTCCATCGAAGATTAAATCATCAGAATCTTTTTGTTCCTTTGCTTCAGCCATAAAACCACCAAAACCATCAGCTTAATTTTAGTTAATCTATAAACCCATTTAATGCTATTCTTCAAAAACCTTTCTAAGTCTTTCCTAGATTTAAAATTTGAATTCAAGAAAAAAAGTAATTAACTATAATGTCATAAACAAAAGCTAACATGAGGACAAAGGAAATGCCAACAAGCACTAAAGAAACTGATTCCACTATAGTTAGCACTGGTTCACGGACTGCAGATTATTTCAGGGATTTTTGGTCAAAATTCAAGGAAAACCTCGCTAATAAAATGAGAAATGAAAATTGGTCTGAAATAAGCTCAACAATTCTGATGGTAATCTTACTAACAGGCTTTGGGATGTTTGTGAGATTAATATTGGCTTATCAATTTCGAGTAAACTGGGGTATCGGTACTGATCCAATTTTCTGGAACTTAAATTTACCATTTAATATTAACAATGTTGAAATCAGAGGGTTTGTTGATTTTGATTATTATTATCGTTCATGGATTACAGCTTGGTATGAAAGTGACTGGTATCCTTATCGTTGGATTGAGGAACCAAATGTACTGGATTATTATTCCTACCCTCCAGTATTCCTCTATTTCTTAATATTGACCTGGAGACCTGGCATGAATGAACTCTGGATGGCTTTTCCAATGATTTTATCAGATGCTGCTTGCGCTGGTGTTGTGTATTTAATTCTAAAAAATATCATTACAAATAAACACTCTAAAGTAATCGCCTTTTTTGGTGGTTTCTTAATGGCTATTGCTCCAATAAATGTAATCTATGATGGTGTTTACTGGCTGAATCCAGGGCCTGTAACTTTATTGACTATTATAGCGTTTTTATTTGCATCTAAAAAGAAGTGGTGGCAAGCTTTCTTCTGGTTAGCAGTAGCTACCATGACAAAGCAAAATGCGTTATTCTT